>CAMHPQ010000005.1 GCA_946187035.1 uncultured Clostridia bacterium
GGAGGGGAGACCCATGACCATCTATCACGCAGATCAGGAGCGGGAGCAGAACACCGTCGGCCGACGGATCGCCGCTGCCAGAAAAGAGCGGGGACTGAGCCTCCGCCGACTCTCGGAGCTGCTGGCGAACTGCGGCGTGCGCGTCACGGCGGCGGCCATCAGCAAGTGGGAGGTGGGCGGCGCGGTGCCCAACGCCTATCAGCTTCTGGCCCTGTGCCACGTCTTGGAATTGGAGGACGGCCTTCGGTTCTTCTCCGATGCTGCGCCGGCGGGGGATTTGAACGCCCTCGGAATGCGAAAGCTCAGGGACTACCGGACGGATCTGGTGGCCTCGGGGCGCTACCGGCCGAGACCGAATCTCACGGAGATCCGCATGATCGAAATGCCGGTGAGCCGGATTCCGGTCTCCGCGGGCACCGGCGCCTTTCTGGAGGCGGACAGCTTCGAGCGAATCCCCTTTCCGGCGGGCACCATCCCGGCGGGGGCGGAGTTTGGCCTCCGGGTCCAGGGAGACAGCATGGAGCCGGTCTATCAGGACGGCCAGATCGTCTGGGTGCAGCGGTGCAGTCGGCTGCGTCTGGGCGAGGTGGGCGTGTTTCTCTATGACGGCGACGGCTATCTGAAGGTCTACGGGGAGCAGCTGCCGCCGGAGAGCGAGCGGGAGCAGTATATCGACAGCAGCGGCGTCCTGCATATGCAGCCGGTGCTGATCTCCTACAATGACCGCTACCCGCCGAGACCGGTGCGCCCGGACACGGCCTTCAACATCGCGGGCAGAGTATTGAACTGAGACGGGAGCGCTGATCATGGCCTTTGATTTTAAGAAGGAATACAAGGAATTCTACATGCCGAAGGACAGGCCTGCCATCGTGGAGGTGCCGCCCATGCAGTATGTGGCCGTCCGGGGCGCGGGGGACCCGAACCTGCCGGAAGGGGACTACCAGAAGGCCGTCGAGATCCTCTACGCCGTGGCCTATACGCTGAAAATGAGCTACAAGACCGACCGCCGGATCGAGGGCTTCTTTGAGTATGTGGTCCCGCCGCTGGAGGGCTTCTGGTATCAGGAGGGCGTCGCCGGCTTTGATTATGAGAAGAAGGATCAGTTCCGCTGGCTCTCGGTGATCCGTCTGCCGGACTTTATCAAAAAGGCGGATTTTGACTGGGCGGTGGAGACGGCCCAAAGGAAGAAAAAGCTGGACTGCTCCAAAGCGGAGCTGGTCACTGTGGAGGAGGGGCTCTGCGTCCAGATCCTCCACAAGGGTCCCTTTGACGATGAGCCCGCCAGCGTTGCAAAGATGGAGCAATACGCCGAGGCGCAGGGGTGCTGCATCGACCTGAACGAGCGCCGCCTGCACCATGAAATCTATCTGTCAGACGCCCGAAGGGTACCGCCGGAGAACTGGAAAACCGTGATCCGGCACCCGATCCGCAGGCGCTGACCCGGTCTGCACGGAGGCGAATCGGATGCCATCGAACAGAACCTATATCGCCATCGATTTAAAATCCTTCTATGCCTCCGTGGAATGCGTGGACCGGGATCTTGACCCGCTGACCACGAACCTGGTGGTAGCCGACGCCTCCAGAACGGAAAAGACCATCTGTCTCGCGGTGACGCCGGCTCTGAAGGCCCACGGCATCTCCGGCAGAGCGCGGCTCTTTGAGGTGATCCAGCGGGTGGAGCAGGTGAACGCCCAGCGGCGGAGACTGGCCCCCGGCGGCGTCCTCACCGGCAGCGCCACCGACTCCGTCACCCTGAACTCCGATCCGGCCTACGCGCTGGATTACATCGTCGCGCCGCCGAGAATGGGGCATTACATGGAGGTCAGCACCCAGATCTACCAGATCTATTTAAAATATGTGGCGCCGGAGGACATCTTCGTCTACTCCGTGGACGAGGTCTTCATCGACGCCACGCCCTATCTGGAGGTCAGGAAACAGAGCGCCCACGACTTCGCCATGACCATGGTGCGGGACGTGCTGAAAACCACGGGCATCACCGCCACCGCCGGCATCGGGCCGAACCTGTATCTCTGCAAGATCGCCATGGACATCTACGCCAAACGGCAGCCTGCGGACAAAGACGGCGTCCGTGTGGCAGAGCTCACCGAGCGCAGCTTTCGGGAGCACCTGTGGGAGCATCAGCCCCTGACGGACTTCTGGCGGCTGGGCCCCGGCTACGCGAGACGGCTGAACGCGGCGGGGCTCTACACCATGGGCGATGTGGCGCGGTATTCCATCGACCACGCCGACGCGCTCTATAAGATGTTCGGCGTCAACGCGGAACTGCTGATCGACCACGCCTGGGGGTGGGAGAGCTGCACCATGCAGGATGTGAAGGCCTACCGTCCCCGCTCCAATTCCCTCAGCTCCGGGCAGGTGCTGTCGAGACCCTATGCCTTCCGGGAGGCGCGGACCATCGTCTGGGAGATGACCGACCTGCTGGCGCTGGATCTGCTGAAAAAGGGCCTGGTGACGGATCAGATTGAGCTGACCGTGGGCTATGACATTTCCGGCCTGACGAAGTCCTATTCCGGCGCGGTGAAGGTGGACTACTATGGCCGCAAGGCGCCAAAGCATGCCCACGGCTCGCAGAATCTGCCCTTTCCGACGAATTCGGCCAAGGTGCTGCTGGAGGCCATGCAGGCTTTGTTTGACCGGATCGTGGATCGGAATTTGCCGGTGCGGCGAATGTATGTGGTGGCCAATCACATCGTCCCCGCGCGGGAGGAGACGCCGGACTGCCAGCAGCTGGATCTGTTTACCGACCCGGACTCGGAGCGGCAGCAGAAGGAGGCTCTGGATCGGGAGCAGCGCCGCATGCAGACCATCCTGCGCATTCAGGAACGCTACGGGAAAAACGCAATTTTAAAAGGAAAGAATTTCGAGCCGGGCGCCACCACCATCGAGCGCAACCATCAGATTGGAGGACACCGGGCATGAGTACCCGCTATGATGACATCATTGATCTGCCCCATGTGATCACGCCGGGACGCCGGGCCATGGCCATGGAGAACCGGGCGGCGCAGTTCGCCCCCTTCGCGGCCCTGACAGGCTATGACGGCATGGTGCTGGAGGCAGCCCGCCATACGGATCAACGGATTGAGTTGGACGAGGGCGAAAGGGAAGCGCTGGATCAGCGGCTGCAGCTGCTGTGGGATCACATTCTGGAGCTGCCGGAGATCACCGTGACCTATTTTATCCCGGACGCTCGCAAATCCGGCGGCGCCTACCGAACCGTCACCGGCCACGCAAAGCGCATCCGCATCCAGGCGCGGACCCTGGAACTCCAGTGCGGCGAGGTAATCCCTTTGGATGAGATCATTTCCATGCAGGGCGGCTGTTTTGCACCGCTGGAGCTGTACTGAACTGATTTCAAATTTACAGATATTTACACAACACTCTGAGCCGTTTTTGTACATTATGCACAAAAACGGCTCAAAAATTCTGGAATGCAAAGGGAAAGAAAATTTGTTACAATAAAGAGAAGCAGAGAGAATGAAAATGTAGAGACAAAAACGAAAAAGGGAGGAATAACAAATGGCAAACATCAGCGATATTACCCGCAATGCGTGGATGCTCAAAGGCCCGCTTGCGAAGCGCGGTTATGACTGGTGGTGGCACAATTTCACCGCCCGCGACGCCGAGACCGGGGAGGAAAAACCGTTTTACGTGGAGTTCTTCACCTGCAACCCGGCCCACGCCAAGGAGGAGCCGGTCATCGTCTGGAACCGTCCCGAGGCCCAGAAGCGGGGCGAGCGTCCGTCCTATCTGATGGTCAACGTGGGCACCTGGGGCAAGGAAAAAGCCCAGCTGCACCGGTTTTTTGCCTGGAAGGATGTGCGCATCTCTCCGGTGACGCCCTATTCCATCGACGCCGCCGACTGCTTCTGCTCCGAGACGGAGACCCGCGGCAGCATCCACATCACCGAGGCGGAGGCCAAGGCGCACCCCGAGTGGATGTGCGACGCCGGCAGCGTGAAGTGGGATCTGAAGATCAACAAGGACATCTCCTTCCACGTGGGCTACGGCGCCAGCAAGCTCTTCCGGGACATCAACTCCTTTGAGATGTTCTGGCACGCCGAGGGCATGAAGACCTACTTCTCCGGCGAGGTGGAGTTCAACGGCCGGAAGTACATCGTCACGCCGGAGACCTGCTACGGCTACGCGGACAAAAACTGGGGCGGCGACTTCACCAGTCCCTGGGTGTGGCTGAGCAGCAACAATCTGGTCAGCAAAAAGACCGGCAAGCAGCTGAAAAACAGCGCCTTCGAGATCGGCGGCGGACGCCCGAAGATCTTCTTCTACGCCCTGGAGCGGAAGCTGCTGGGTCAGTTCTTCTATGAGGGCAAAAACTACGAGTTCAACTTCTCCAAGTTCTGGACCGGCAGCCAGACGAAATTTGACTGCTGGGAGACCGAGGACGAGATCCACTGGCATGTGGTGCAGACCACCTTCACCGCCAAGATGGACAGCCAGATCGTCTGCAAAAAGGCCGACATGCTGAACATCAACTACGAGGCCCCCAACGGCACCAAGCGCCACAACCGCCTCTGGAACGGCGGCAACGGCGTGGGCACCATCAAGCTCTATCGCCGCGTCGGGCCGAAGTTCTTCCTGATCGATGAGGTTGAGGCAAAGAACATCGGCTGCGAGTTCGGCGAATACGACAGATAAGGGAGGAAACAGGTCCATGATCAACGGAAAAACCATCGTTCTCACCGGCGCCAGCAGCGGCATCGGTCTGGAGGTGCTGAAGCTTCTGGCCGAGGGGCAGGACAACCGCATTCTGGCCGTCAGCCGCCACGCGGTGGAAAAGCTCACAGGCTTTGCGCCGAATGTGTTCCCCTTCGACTGCGACGTCAGCAGCCCGGAAGGCATCGAGAAGCTGTTCGCCCAGGCGGAGAGCATGTTTGATAAGATCGATATCTTCTACGCCAACGCCGGTTTCCCGTACTACGAGCGCTATGACTACACCGACTGGGAGCGCGTGGAAAAGATGTTCCGCACCAACACCTTCGCCCCCATGTATACCTACTCCCGCTATCTCCGGCATCTGAATGGACGGGACGGCCACCTGGCCATCACCGTCAGCGCCATCGGTCAGATGGCCATGCCGGGCTACGCGGTCTACAGCGCCAGCAAGTTCGCCACCCAGGGCTTCCAGCAGGCGGTTCGGACGGAAATGCCGGACAATCTGAAGATGACCTGCCTCTATCCCGTGGCAACCGACACCAATTTC
Source organism: uncultured Clostridia bacterium (assembly GCA_946187035.1). Lineage (GTDB taxonomy): Bacteria > Bacillota > Clostridia > Oscillospirales > Oscillospiraceae > CAG-103. The sequence goes on from CAMHPQ010000005.1 coordinate 5,240, forward strand.
TTCGTGGTGGCCGCCGACGGCGAGAAGTTTGAAAAGCCCTTCCCGGTGCAGAAGCCGGACGTGGTGGCGAGAAAGATGGTCGACGGCATCGAAAAGGGCAAGAAATACGTCTCTCCCTGCTTCCTGTTCGCGGTGAGCAAGGTGCTCATGGGCATCTTTCCCTTCGTCCGCACGGTCTACTGGAAGCTGGAGTACAACAAGCTGGTGCGTCTGGAAAAGCGCCTCGCGAAGGAAGGAAAGTAAGCCATGGCCTATGATATGCTGTTAAGCCCGATGAACATCGGCACCCTGACCATCAAAAACCGCACGGTGATGACCGCCGCCGAGATGAGCCTGGGTCAGCCAAACGGCTGCCCCACGGAAAAGCTCATGGATTACTATGAGGAGCGCGCCAAAGGTGGCGTCGGCCTCATCATCCCGGGCGTCACCCGCGTCAACGACATGGGCGCCGCCTCCACCTACACCCAGCTGGCCATGAGCCAGGACTATCAGATCGAGCCCATGCGGGAGTTCGTGGAGCGCATCCACCGCCACGGGGCCAAGCTGGGCATCCAGCTGCACCATCCGGGCCGTCAGGGCTATTCCAGCTCCACCAACAGTCTGCCGCTGGTGATTCCGATTGTGAAGCGGTTCCCCAAGGTGCTGGACGGCATCTTCAAATGCACGCCGCTGCTGCTGGGCATGGAGGAGAAAAAGCTCATCTGGTCCGTGCAGGCTCCCTCCAAGGTGGAGCTCGCCAACCACGGCGCCATGCGCATGCACGCCATGAGCAAAAAGGAAGTCAAAAAGCTCATCAACGACTTCATTGAGGCGGCTGTCCGCTGCCAGAAGGCCGGCGTCGACCTGGTGGAGCTCCACGGCGGCCACGGCTACATGATCCAGCAGTTCCTGAGCCCCAACACCAACCACCGCACCGACGAATACGGCGGCAGCTTTGAAAACCGCATGCGCTTCGTCTCGGAAATCATTCAGGGCATCCGGGAGCGCTGCGGCAGAGACTATCCGCTGATGGTGCGTCTCACCGCCGATGAGATGTATGACAAGATCGGCATGCCGGAGAAGGGCTACCATCTGGACACCGGCAAGCGGATCGCCATGGAGCTGGAGAAGCTGGGCGTGGACGCCATCAACGTCACCAGCGCCTGCTACGACGTGTACAACCGGTGGCTGGAACCCACCAGCTACGAGCCTGGCTGGCGCGCCTATCTGGCAAAAGAGATCAAGTCCGTGGTGAACATCCCCGTCTGCGCCGCCAACTTCATGCGCAGCCCGGAGCAGGCCGAGGAGCAGCTCCAGAACGGCACCCAGGACTTCATTGGCTCCGCCAGAAGCTTCATCTGCGATCCCTACTGGGTCAAGAAGCTGGAAGAGGGGAGACGTCCCGAGCTGCAGCGCTGCATCGGCTGCCTGCACTGCATTTCCTCCTTCATGACCAACGCCAAGGTTGGCAAGTCCGGCGAATGTGCCCTGAACCCCGCCGTGGGCATCGAGGCCCAGGATCACGCCCTGCCCAGAGACATGGAGGGCAAGCGCGCCGTGGTCGTGGGCGGCGGCCCCGCGGGCTTCATGGCTGCCATGACTCTCAAGCGCCGGGGCTGCGACGTGACTCTTCTTGAGAAGGATCTCAAGCCCGGAGGACAGGTCATCACCGCATCCACCTGCATTTTGAAGGATAAGCTCTACTGGTGCGTGGAGGATTACATGCATCGGGCGGAGGCCATGGGCGTCACCATCTGCCTGGGCAAGGAGGCCACCGCCGAGAGCATTCTGGAGATGAAGCCCGATCTGGTGATCTGCGCCACCGGCGGCCACGCTTTGGTTCCGGGCAAGCTTCCCGGCGTCACCAACGAAAACGTCTGCACCGCCCCGGAGATCATCCTGGGCCAGAAGAAGAGCAAGGGCGGCAACGCTGTGGTTATCGGCAGCGGCATGACCGGTCTGGAGGTCTCGGAGTTCCTGTGCCAGCAGGGCTGCAAAGTCACGGTCATCGAGATGGCGCCGGAGATCGCACCCGGCTCCTGGTTCCAGCTGGTGGACGACGAGATGGAGCGCCTGACGCCCCACGGCGTGGTCTTCCGTCCCGGCACCAAGCTGGTAGAGATCAAGCCCGACGGCGTGGTGGTGGAAGACGTCAAGAGCGGCAATCAGGAGTTCCTGCCCGCCGAAGACGTGGTGCTCAGCATGGGCGTCCGCCCGGATCAGCAGCTCAAGTCTGAGCTGGAGGGCAAGGTTCCCGTATACCTGGTGGGCGACGCGGTCAAGAGCGGCACCATCGCCAATGCGGTCCACAGCGCCTACAATACCGTTGTAAGCATCTGATTGATCAACATATCAAGCAAGGCCTGACCCAGTGTCAGGTCTTGTTTTTGTTGCAATTCCAGATTTTTTGTGTTTATATAAATGAGAGTGGGAGGTGAGCTGCGTGCAGACGTCTGCAGATATTATAGCTTGGTTTCTTGCCATCTTTTTCGCGACTGCCAACCTGGGTGTATATGGCGGCATGTGGATCTTTGCCCGTGATCAAAAATTCCCGTGGTGGACAAAAAAGCGATATTTCCTGTTTGTCGGCCTATATTTTGCTGCTGTGGTGATCGCCGCATTTCTGAATGCGCGTTCCTTCCCGACGGTCTTTTGGCGAGAATGGCCTCTGGAAATCCTCGGGATCTTCATGAAAACAGGGCATATCTATTTAATCGCTGTATATTTGATTTTGGAGCGTCGGTGGAGAAAACGTGCAAAGAAGAATCAAAATGAGGAATGAATTCCTGTGTAATTTGCGGGAATTCATTTTTTTCTGGATTTTACCTTGAAAAAATGCGGAAAACTGATTAGAATGATATACGTGATTTTATGCACCTTTGCCGTGCTTTTCAATATTTTGGGGGAACTATGAAAGCGAAAGAGAAAAAGGACATTTTGTCCGTTCTGGAAAATCAGCTGGTTCATTTTTCTAAGAGCCAGCGGGTGATTGCGCGTTATATTCTGGACAATTACGATAAAGCCGCCTTCATGACCGCCTCCCGTCTGGGTGAGGCCGTGGGCGTCAGCGAATCGACGGTTGTGCGTTTTGCCGCCGAGCTGGGCTATCGGGGCTATCCCGGCATGAAAAAGGCCCTGCAGGAGATCGTCCGCAACCGGCTCACCGCCGTGGAGCGGATCGAGGCCGCGGAGAACACCGTGGACACCCAGGACGTTTTGAAGGCCGTCCTGAGAGCGGACGTGAACAACCTCCAGGCCACCCTGGACGAGATCGACCAGACCAGCTTCAACGCCGCCGTGGAGCAGATCTGCACCGCCAACAAAATCTACATCATCGGCATGCGCACCAGCACCACGCTGGCGAAGTTTTTCTGGTTCTATCTGAACCTGCTCCGGGAAAACGTCTACGTGATCCAGGACACCGCCGCCTCCGAGGCCTACGAGCAGATGCTCCGGGTGGGGGAGGGCGATCTGGTCATCGGCATCAGCTTCCCGCGCTACTCCCAGCGCACCGTGGACGCGGTGAAATTCGCCGCCGGACGGGGAGCCGCCACCTTGGGCATCACGGACGTGAAATCCTCTCCCCTCAGCGAGCTCACCGGGGTCTGCCTCTATGCCAAGAGCGAGATGGTCTCCTTCCTGGACTCGCTGGTGGCCCCCATGGGACTTTTGAACGCATTGATCGTGGCCATCGGCCTTCGGAACCGGGAACAGACCTTCCAGAACTTCCGCATGCTGGAGGAGATCTGGGCCGACCACAGGGTCTATCAGAGCAATGAGAGCTGACGTGGTAGTGATCGGCGGAGGCGCCGCCGGGATGATGTGCGCCTACACCGCGGCCTGCGGCGGCAGCGAAGTGATTCTTCTGGAGCCGAACCGGCAGCTGGGGAGAAAAGTCCGAATCACCGGCAAGGGCCGCTGCAATGTCACCAACAACTGTGACGTGAAGACGATCCTGCAGAACATCCCCGGGGACGGGCGATTCTTATACAGCGCGCTGAGCAAGTTTTCTCCCGCGGACACCATGACCTTCTTTGAGTCCCTGGGCGTCCCGCTGAAAACCGAGCGGGGCAACCGGGTCTTCCCGGTTTCGGACAGGGCCAACGACATCACTGACGCCCTGGCAAACGCCCTCCTGGACGCAGGCGTCCGGGTGGTGCAGGGGAGCGCCAAGGGCATCGTCACCGAGCAGGGGAGGGTCTCTGCCGTCTCCACCACTGTGGGCCGCATCGACTGTGACGCCGCCGTGCTCTGCACCGGTGGCCGCTCCTATCCCGCCACCGGCTCCACCGGGGACGGCTACCGCTTTGCCAAACAGCTGGGCCACACCGTCACCGCCACCAGAGCCTCTCTGGTTCCGCTGGAGTCCGACGACCCCTGCTGCGGTGAGATGCAGGGCTTTTCTCTGCGAAACGTGGTGCTCACGGCCTTCGATGAGACGGGGAAGAAGCTTTACTCCGAGCTGGGGGAGATGCTCTTCACCCACTTCGGGGTCTCCGGCCCGCTGGTGCTCTCCGCCAGCGCGCACCTGAGAGATTTCAAAAACCATCAATATCATCTGGAGATTGACCTCAAGCCTGGGCTGGACGAAAAAAAGCTGGACTCCCGGGTGCTCCGGGACTTTGAGAAATACGCCAACCGGGAGTTCAAAAACGCTCTGTTCGATCTGGCGGGCCGTGCCATGATCCCGGTGCTGATCGAGCGCAGCGGCATCCCGCCGGAGCAGAAGGTGAACACCATCACCCGCGAGCAGCGCCACGCCCTGGTGCAGCTGCTGAAGCATTTTAAACTAACCGTCTCCGGGCCGCGGCCCATGGAAGAGGCCATTGTCACCGCCGGCGGCGTCTCCCTGAAGGAGATCGACCCCCGCACCATGCAGTCGAAGCTGGTGGAGGGGCTTTACTTCGCGGGAGAGGTGCTGGACCTGGACGCCTACACCGGCGGCTTCAACCTGCAGATCGCCTGGAGCACCGGCTACGCCGCCGGGCTCGCTTTACAGAAATACTAGGAGTCAACCAACTATGACAAAACACATTTCCGTCGCCATCGACGGACCCTCCGGTGCCGGGAAGAGCACCATCGCCCGGGCGGCGGCCAAACGCTTCGGGCTGATCTATGTGGACACCGGCGCCATGTACCGCACGGTGGCCCTGGCCGTACACAGAGCCGGCGCGGACTGCGGTGATAAGGCTGCGGTGCTGCCCCTGCTGCCCAGCATCAAAATCGGCATGGACTACGATGACCGCGGCGTCCAGCGGATGCTGCTGGACGGGGAGGACGTCTCCGAAGCCATCCGCACCCCGGAAAACTCCGCCAGAGCCTCCAAGGTCAGCGCCCATCCGGAGGTCAGAGCCTTCCTCATGGACACCCAGCGGAACTTCGCCGTGGAAAACAGCGTGGTCATGGATGGCCGCGACATCGGCACCGTGGTGCTGCCCAATGCGACCCTGAAGCTCTTCCTCACCGCCAGCGCCCAAAAGCGGGCCGAGCGCCGCTGCAAGGAGCTCCGGGAAAAGGGCATGGACGTGTCCTTCGAGCAGGTGCTCCACGACATTGAGGAGCGGGATTACAACGACAGCCATCGTGCCGCTGCACCCCTGAAAAAAGCCGATGACGCCATCGCGCTGGACACCAGTGACATGACATTGGAGGAGAGCATCGACGCCGTCTGTGCCGAGATCGCTCGTGTCCTTGAAAAAGGGAAGCTCTACGTTGCCAAAAGCGCGGGCTTCTGCTTCGGCGTCAGCCGGAGCGTCAAGCTGGCGGAGCAAATGCTGGATGAGGAACCCTCCTGCTGGAGCTTCGGGGAGCTGATCCACAACGACGACGTGGTGCAGGCTCTGGAGCAGCGCGGCCTGCGCGTGACGGAGGACGCCTCTGTCCTCGGTCCCGGCGACGCGGTGATTGTCCGCTCCCACGGCGTCACCAAGGCGGTCTATGACAGTCTCACAGCCACCGGCGCCAAGGTCATTGACGCCACCTGCCCCAAGGTCAAGCGCATTCACCAGCTGGTGTCGGAGGCCTCCGAGGAGGGGCGTCAGCCCGTGATCGTGGGCGCCAAGGATCACCCGGAGGTCCGCGCCATCTGCGGCTGGTGCGCCGATCCGGTGGTGGTCAGCGACGCTTCTGAGCTGGAATTAAAGCTGCAATCCGGTGAAATTGACCGAGATCGCCCGATCACCATGGTCATTCAGACCACACAGACCCAGGAAAAGCTCCGAAGCTGTAAAAATTTATTAAAAAAAGAGTGTACAAACGCAAAAATCTATGATACAATATGTGGAGCGACATCTACAAGGCAAGGCGAAGCAGAGCAGCTGGCCCGCGTGTGCGAGGCCATGGTGGTGATCGGCGGGCGTCACAGCGCCAACAGCCGCCACCTGTACGAGATCTGCACCGAGCATTGCGAGCATGTCCAGTTTATTGAAAAAGCAGCGCAGCTTGATCTGAGCGCGTTAGACCATGTGAAAACCGTTGGCCTCACCGCCGGAGCCTCGGTTCCCGCATGGATCATTAAGGAGGTAAAAGAAACCATGACTGACGAAATTCTGAGCGAAGAGACCATGGAGACCCCGGTTGAGGCTCCCGTGGAAGCCCCTGTGGAGGAGGCCGTTGAGGCTGCTCCTGTTGTAGAGGAAGCTGCCCCCGCCGCTGAGGCGGAGGATTCCTTCGACGCACTGCTGGAGGCATCTCTGAAGCCTGTTCATAACGGTGACAAAGTCACCGGCATTGTGGTTGCCATCAGCGGCACCGAGATCAGCGTCGATATCGGCGCGAAGTATTCCGGATTCATCCCCACTTCCGAGTTCACCGACGACGGTGTCAAGGTCGAGGATGTCATCCATGTGGGCGACGAGATCGAAGCCCAGGTCGTCCGCGTCAATGACGTGGAGGGCACCGCCATGCTGTCCAAGAAGCGTCTGGACGCCGTCAAGCACTGGGCCGTCATCGAGGAAGCTCAGGAGAGCGGCGAAGTCGTCGAGGGTGTCGTCACCGAGGAGAACAAGGGCGGCGTCGTCGTCAATGTGAAGGGCATCCGCGTGTTCGTGCCCGCTTCCCAGTCCGGTCTGCCGAAGGATCATCCCATGACCGAGCTGGTCAAGCAGAATGTCCGCCTGAAGATCACCGAGGTCAACCGCGGCCGCAAGCGCGTGGTGGGCTCCATCCGTGCCGTCCTGCAGAAGGAGCGCCGCGAGCGTGCCGAGAAGGTCTGGAGCGAGATCGAGGTCGGCAAGCAGTATCACGGCGTCGTGAAGTCCCTGACCAGCTATGGCGCCTTCATCGACATCGGCGGCATCGACGGCATGGCCCACGTCTCTGAGCTGAGCTGGAGCCGCATCAAGTCCCCCGCCGAGGTTCTCTCCGTGGGCGACGAGGTGGACGTCTATGTCATCAGCTTCGACGCTGAGAAGCGCCGCATCTCCCTGGGCTACAAGGATCCCAACGGCAACCCCTGGACCAAGTTCACCAGCACCTATCAGGTGGGAGACGTGGCCAAGGTCACCATCGTGAAGCTCATGCCCTTCGGCGCTTTCGCCGAGGTTCTGCCCGGTGTGGACGGCCTGATCCACATTTCCCAGATCGCCAACCGCCGCATCGGCAAGCCCGAGGACGTTCTGGCTGTGGGCGACGAGGTCGAGGCCAAGATCACCGCTGTGGACGAGGAGAAGCACAAGATCAGCCTGTCCATCCGCGCCCTGACCCAGCCCGAGCCGGCCCCCGAGCGCCGCGCTCCCGCTGAGGAAGAGGTCTATGACGACGAGCCCGAGGCTCCCGAAGAGGACGCTCTGGTCTATGAGGTCTCTGCCACTGGCGAAGCCACCGGCAACATTCCCGCCGACGCCGGTGAGGACGAGTAATCCAAACCAAAACAAAAATCACACCTCAATCTGAGGTGTGATTTTTTTATGTTATGTGTAGAGTTTCAGATCGGCAGGGAGGGGCATCGCACTTTCGCAGAGGGTCTCAATGGTTTGAGGATTTTGAACCAGAGCGAGCTTCTCTGCCCTTGTGAGGTGTTTGATGTGCCATTCCAGGCTTCTTGCCGTGTGCCCGTCCGGCACCTGCCAGAGGGCCTCCAGCGCTGTCACCGGGCGACTGCGGGTGTATTTGGCGCACTCCGGACCGCGGGCCAGATGCTCCTTTAACCGTTTCCCGATGTCCTTCGCCATACCGGTGTAGAGAGAGTCATCGGCACAGCGTACCATATAGACATACCAGCATTCCTGCGCCATACAATTCCTCCCCATAAAGAAAAATCCCGGAGAAAGATCTCCGGGATGGAGCTAGTGAGGTGACTCGAACACCCGACCTGCTGATTACGAATCAGCTGCTCTACCGGCTGAGCTACACTAGCTTATTCTAAAAATATCACCGCGAACCGAAGTCCGCGGTGACATTGGTCCGAGTGCCGAGATTCGAACTCGGGGCCTCTTGAACCCCATTCAAGCACGCTACCAACTGCGCTACACCCGGATTTTGATAGAACCCTTGAACCGTTGATGTTCAAGGGCTCATCGTGGAGCTGCTGGGCAGATTCGAACTGCCGACCTCATCCTTACCAAGGATGCGCTCTACCTACTGAGCTACAGCAGCATATGAATCCCGCGGAGCGTGAACTCCGCGGGAATGGCGACCGAGAAGGGACTTGAACCCTCGACCTCTAGCGTGACAGGCTAGCGTTCTAACCGACTGAACTACTCGGCCATGCGTTTCAGCGCTTGATTAATATAGCATTTATTTTTGGAATTGTCAAGCATTATTTTGACTTTTTTTCAAATCGTTCGATTCATTAAAATCAACACGATGTTAAGCAGAAATATTTGTATAGTTTCAACACAGAAGTAAAAATCTTTTTATTTTTTGAAAAAACATCTTGACAAATTGTCTTTACGGTGCTATTCTGATAAAGCTTTCCGCAAGGGAGCAAGACGCGCGAGTGGTGGAATTGGCAGACTCGCTAGATTCAGGTTCTAGTGTCCACTCCGGACGTGCGGGTTCAAGTCCCGCCTCGCGCACCAAAAAACCAGAGATCCGATCGGATCTCTGGTTTTTCTTTTTATTCGATATTCGTGATCCTTTGAGCCAGATCCCGATAGAAGCTTCTCAAAGTATCCGAAGAGACGCTGCCGTTGATGCCGCCGATGAAATCCAGATGGCTCCAGGTGTACTGGGGGAAGATGTTCCATTCTCCTGCGCTGAACGCTTCGCCGCCGGTGACGTCCCGGTGGGCGTCATAGATCTTCATTCCACTTGAATCCAAATGATAGGGGCAGTAGCCGGAGACCGCGTTCACCATGCCGTCATTGGGCTGCCATTCGACGCCGAGCGTCTGACTGGGGACGTAGAAGGTCTGACCTGCCGCAGTATAGCTGCCGGGGGTCTGACCCTGATAGCCGCTCATCCAGACGGCCAGACTCTTCAGCGTGGGGCTGATGGTGTCCGAAGGATAGGCACCGTAATAGCAGAAATAATAGACGTCCGGCTGCAGCTGGAGCTGTGCATTGATGGCGCATGCCCGGTCAACGCTCATATCGTTCAGGGCGTTGTCGTACTGCCGCACCACGTTGGCGTTGAAGTTGCCGGACTCCCCGTTGGAGATGGCGTTGCCGGCGTCGCTGCTGCCCACATAGACGGCGGTGGTGCCGTTACTTGGGGCCGCCAGAATGGAGATGGACTTCACATAGCCTGTATGTCCGCCGGTGAAGAGGGGACTGGTGTCGTCTCCGGTAGCGGCGACTTCCTCATAGCTTCCGTCCACCATGAGATCCAGCAGCAGCCGGATCGTGACCCCGCCGAAGCTGTGGCCCACCAGATGGATCGGATGCTCCGCGTCCCAAGTGAAATCCGGGATCAGCTGCCTGCCGGTGTAGTCGGTGCCGTAGCGCTCATGGCTGCAGGCGGCGCTGTGAGCAGCCCCGTAGTCCGTCAGCGTCCCGGTGATCTGGGCGTAGAGCTCGCAGGCCCGATCCCAGCAGCTGGAGTCCGGCCCCACCGAGGCCATATAGGCGGCATAGCCCTGGGTCTCCAGATCGTTTTTGATGTTGGCAGTGGTGAGCCCGAAGTAGGGCGTCCGGTCGTTTTTCGCGTCATAGCTGCCCCAGCCGCTGTACCCGTGGACGAAAACGATGGGTGCGGCGGCGGCCTCTTTCTTCCCGCAGCCGGAGAACATGGTCAGCAGAAGCAGCGCTGTCAGCAGCAGTGCCAGAATGCGTCTTTTCATGGCGTATCCCTCACATTCTCTGATTTTTGTTTATTATAGCAAAGGACGCGGGGGAGTGCAACGGAACTGAGGAAATAAATGGATTCCACGCGCGAATGTTGCGCAATTTGCTTTGATTCGCTATAATGGAACCATCCGAACCAAAAGGAGGCATTCCTGTGGAGACCAAAAAAAGACGCCCGTCTGTCGGGCTGGTTTTATTGAAGATCCTGCTGTGGCTGATCGTGATTCTGCTGCTGGTTGCGGCGGCATTCTATGTGATCCCGCTGACGGAGCACGCTGACGCTGCTGCCGTGGAGGGCAGCGAGAATTGGATGGCTGGTCTTTCAGATGATCTGACCCTGTCGGAGATCACCATCCCCGGCACCCATGACAGCGCCACCAAGTACGTGCAGCTGGCCTTTTTCTCCAAATGCCAGTCGAAGACCATCGGCGAGCAGCTCCAAAGCGGCTATCGCTATCTGGACATCCGGCTGGGCGCGGACGGCGATCGGCTGAAGCTCATGCACGGCTTCACCAACTGTAAGACCGGCGCCCTTCCGTGGGCGGAGACGCTTTATCTGGAGGACGTGCTCGCGGATTGCTATGCCTTTCTGGACGCAAATCCCACCGAGACCATCCTCTTTGCCGTGAAGCAGGAGCACGGGGACGAGAGCCGGGCGGAGTTTGAGTCCCTGCTGAAAGCTTATATGGATCGGAACCCCGACCACTGGCTGCTGACTGACCGCATCCCCACTCTGGGCGAGAGCCGGGGCAAGCTGGTGCTGCTGCGCCGTTGGGAGGGCAGCCTTGGCGTGCCGTTGATCTGGGAAGACCAGGGCGGCCACGACGACGTGAGCCTGAACACCGTCAGCGCGGAGCAGGGCGCCTACACCCTCTGGGTGCAGGATCGGTTCTGCTACGGCGCGGAGGACAAATGGACGGCCTTTGAAAACGGCATCGCGGGCTCTGAGACCGGTACAAACAGTGCGGCCATCCAGTTTCTCAGCACCAAGGGCACCCTGGCCTACGGGCATCCCTACGCCTTTGCGAGGAAGCTGAACCCCTGGCTCATGAAAATGGTCCTGCCGGATCGCCCCGGCTGGATCGTGGTGGACTTCGCCTCAGCGCCTCTGGCGGAGCACGTTTATTCCAACAATTTGTGATGAAACCACAATGAATGTTTTTTCCGGTTGACGGAAAAATCAAACCATGGTATATTATAGGTGTCAAAAGGACTGACGGCTTACCACCGAAAGCCCTGCGGCACGCATCAATGGAAACTTGACGGCAAGGAGCAATCCGAGCGGGAAATGTTCACCATGGGGTACCTATAACATTTTCAGGCTCCCTTGCCATCGGCAGGGGAGCTTTTTTGCGTCCTCTGAATCAAACATTACATTGAGGAAATGACTATGTTAAAGCTTGCAATCTACGGAAAAGGCGGCATCGGCAAGTCCACCGTCACCAGCAATCTGGCGGCGGCCTTCGCCAGTCTGGGGAAGCGGGTCATCCAGATCGGCTGCGACCCCAAGGCGGACAGCACCATCAACCTTCTGAGCGGCGAACCGTTGCTGCCGGTGATGAACTATCTAAGAGAAAAGGACGAGGATCCGGAGACCCTGGAGGAGATCTCCAAGGTGGGCTTCGGCGGCGTTCTCTGCATTGAGACCGGCGGCCCCACGCCGGGCCTGGGCTGCGCGGGAAGAGGCATCATCGCCACCTTCCAGCTGCTGGAGGATCTGCGGCTCTTTGAGACCCACAAGCCGGACGTGGTGCTCTATGATGTCTTGGGAGACGTGGTCTGCGGCGGTTTCGCGGCCCCCATCCGGGAGGGCTACGCTGAAAAGGTGCTGATCGTCACCTCCGGTGAGAAAATGGCCCTCTACGCTGCGGGCAACATCAACAGCGCCGTAAAGAACTTCGCCGACCGGAGCTACGCCAGAGTGGAGGGGGTCATCCTGAACCACCGGAATGTGGAGCGGGAGACGGAGAAGGTGCAGGAATTCTGCGACAAAAACGCTCTTCGCATCGTGGCGGAGATCCCCAGAAGCGACGACATCATCCGCTTTGAGGATCAGGGCAAGACGGTTATCGAGGGAGACCCGACCCTGCCGGTGAGCCGGCGATTTCTGGATCTGGCCCGGAGCCTGCTGGAGGAACAGCCATGACAGAAGCCAAGTTTTATACCGCCGCCGAGCTCTCAAAGCGGGGCATGGAGGATCTGCCGGACGAGCTGGTCTCCAGCCGCCATTTGATCTACAGCTCCCCGGCAACCCTGGCCTTCAACTCTCCGGGCGCCGAGGGCTTTGGCGTCAAGCGGGCGGGCCTTGCGATCCCAGGCTCTGTGATGCTTTTGGTGGCGCCGGGCTGCTGCGGGCGGAACACCTCTCTGGTCAGCGCCATGCCGGCCTACAAGGATCGGTTTTTCTATCTGAACATGGATGAGACCGACGTGGTCACCGGGCGGCATCTGAAAAAGATCCCCCAGGCGGTGGAGGAAGTGGTGAACTGCCTTCCGCAGAAGCCCTCCGTGGTGATGATCTGCATCACCTGCGTGGATGCCCTGCTGGGAACGGACATGGAGCGGGTCTGCCGCAAAGCCGAGGAACGCGTCGGCCTCCCGGTAAAACCCTGCTATATGTACGCCCTCACCCGCGAGGGCCGCAAGCCGCCCATGGTCCACGTGCGGCAGAGTCTCTATTCTTTGTTGGAGCCCATGAAAAAGAAGGGCACCTCGGTGAATTTCCTGGGCTTCTTCGCCCCGGTGATCGAGGACTTCGAGCTGTTTGGATACCTCCGCGGCATCGGCGTGAAGGCCATTCGGGAGATCTCCACCTGCGGGGACTATGCGGAGTTTCAAAAAATGGCGGAGGCCAACTTCAATCTGGTGCTCCATCCGGAGGCCAGAATGGCGGCCTCGGATTTCGAGGAACGGTTGAAGATCCCCTCCATCGAATTGACGCGGCTGTATCAGATCGACAAGATCCGAAATCAGTATCAGGCCCTGGGCCGGGTGCTGGGAGCGGAATTCGATGACGCGGAAGATTATGAAAGCGCCAAACAGGCGGTGGACGCCTTCGCCGGGGCCCATCCCGGTCTCCGCGTCGCCATCGGCGAGTGTATGAACGGCGATCCCTTCGAGCTGGCGTTGGCCTTGACCCAATACGGGATCACGGTGACGGAGATCTTCGGAACGATCTCCGGTGAAAACTTCGGCTATCTGGAGCGGCTGGCTGCCATCAGCCCGGAGACCCGGATCTACTCCAACATGGAGCCCACCATGCTCTATTATGAGGCTGGCCGCTGCCCGGCGGAGCTGACCATCGGCAAGGACGCGGGATACTACCACCCTGAATGTCCGAACCTCCAGTGGAACAGCGACGTTCAGCCCTACGGCTACGCGGGTCTGCGGCGGCTGATGGAGGCATTGACGGAGGTGCTGGGATGAGAGGACTTCGTAAATATCTGACGCCCTTCGCTCCGGATCAGTCCGGCGCGGTGAGCGTCCTGTATGAGCTGGGCGGCATTCTGGTCATCTGCGACGCCGGCGGCTGCACCGGAAACATCTGCGGCTTCGACGAGCCTAGATGGCACACCTGCCGCAGCGCGGTGTTCAGCGCAGGTCTGCGGGACATGGACGCGATTTTGGGCCGCGACGACAAGCTTGTGGCGGAGCTGGTGGACGCAGGCAAGAAGCTGGACGCCAAATTCGCCTGCATCGTCGGCACGCCGGTGCCTTCGGTCATCGGCACGGACTACCGGGCCCTTCGGAGAATGGCGGAAAAGCAGCTGGATTATCCCATCCTCACCGTGGACACCACGGGCATGGAGCTCTACGACGTCGGCGCGGAAAAGGCCTATCTGGAGCTGATGCGGCGATTTGCCAAAGACCCGCATCCCGTGGAGTCGGGCCGGATCGGCGTCCTCGGCGTGAATCCTCTGGATATGAGCGATCTTGGAGCAGCTGAGAAAATCAAAAAACAGATCCCCGGCGCAATTTGCTACGGCATGGGCAGCACCTTGGAGGATGTGATTTCTGCCTCCGCTTCTGAGAAAAACATCGTCGCCGCCCCGGACGGCCTGAAAACGGCAAAGTATCTGCAAGAGAAATTCGACACCCCCTATGAGGTTTTCGACCCGCTGGCGGCGTCCCTGCTGCCGGAGCGGGACTACACCGGAAAGCGGATCCTGATCATCGACCAGCAGGTGCGGGCCAACACCATGCGGGAAATCCTGCTGGAGCGCGGCGCGGCTTCTGTCACCTGTGCCGCCTGGTTCCTGCATCTGACGGAGCTGGCGCAGCCGGGGGACGTGCGATTGAAGGAAGAGGACGATTTCGAGGCCCTGGTACTGCAGGGAGACTTCGACCTGCTGATCGGCGACGGCACCCTCTGGCGCATCGTGCCGAACTACCGGGGCGAGACCATCAGCGTGCCGCAGTTCCCGGTCTCCGGCGATCTGGGAGGCGATGGATGTGAATGAACGGATCACGAAACGCCTGCGGGTTTACGGCATCGTCCAGGGCGTGGGCTTCCGGCCGACGGTGAGCCGCCACGCCATGGAGACCGGCGTCACCGGCACGGTCTGCAACAAGGGCCCCTATGTGGAGATCTTTGTGCAAGGAACACCGGAGCAGGTGCAGGCATTTCAAACTGCCCTGGAGACCCGACCGCCGCGCCGGGCTGCGATTTTGAAAATTGACGCGAAACCCGCCCCGGAGGCACCGGAATTCCAAGACTTTGATATCATCGAAAGCGCGAAAACCAAGGGCGAGATCTTCATTTCCCCGGACATCGCCATCTGCGAGGACTGCAAACAGGAGCTCTACGACCCGAAGGATCGGCGATATCTCCACCCCTTCATCAACTGCACCTGCTGCGGCCCAAGACTGACCATTCTGGACGCGCTGCCCTATGACCGGGAGCGCACCAGCATGAAGGCCTTTCCCATGTGCCCGAAGTGCGCCTCGGAGTATTACGACCCCGCCACCCGCCGCTATGACGCCCAGCCGGTCTGCTGCAACGACTGCGGCCCGGAGATGTACATGCTGGATACCGGCGAGCGGGGGAGAGACGCCATTACCAAGGCCCGGAGGATCGTGGCAGACGGCGGCGTTATCGCCATCAAGGGCATCGGTGGCTTCCACCTCTGCTGCGACGCCACCAATCAAAAAGCGGTTTCATTATTGAGAGACCGCAAGCGTCGTCCGGCAAAACCCTTTGCAGTGATGATACGGGATCTGGAGACCGTCCAGCGGGAGTGTGAGACCATCCCCGTTGCAGAGGAGATCCTCACCGGCCACCAGAAGCCGATTCTGCTGCTGAAACGAAAAGAGAAAGGCAGCATCTGCGAGGCGGTGGCGCCGGGCAATCCGAAGCTGGGCGTCATGCTGCCTTACGCGCCGATCCAGCTTTTGCTGTTCGACTATGACGACGACGTGAAAATGCCGGACTGCCTGGTGATGACCAGCGGCAACATCTCCGGCGCGCCCATCTGCAGAGACGATGAGGAGGCATCCAGAGAGCTGGGCCACCTCTGTGATGGGATCCTGTCCCACGATCGGATGATCCGCATCCGGGCCGATGACACGGTCATGGATCTGTTTGAGGGAAAGCCTTATATGATCCGGCGTTCCAGAGGCTACGCGCCGCTGCCGTATCTGCTGAGTCAGGACTACGAGGGCCAGATCCTCGCCATCGGCGGCGAGCTGAAAAACAGCTTCTGCATCGGCTCCTCGGGGCTCTTCTATCCATCCCCCTACGTGGGCGATCTGGAGGATCTCCGCACCGTCCGGGCCCTGCGGGAGACGGTAGAGCGGTTCCAGACCCTGTTGGAGATTCAGCCGCAGCTGGTGGCCTGCGATCTCCACCCAAAGTACAATTCCACCGTGGTGGCGGAAAGCTATCATCTGCCGCTGGTGCGGGTGCAGCACCATTACGCCCATGTGCTCAGCTGCATGGCGGAGAACGATTACGCGGAAAAGACCATCGGCGTCAGCTTCGACGGCACCGGCTACGGCACCGACGGCACCATCTGGGGCGGGGAGATCCTGCTCTCGGATTATCGGGGATTTCAGCGGCTGGGCCACATCGCGCCCTTCCTGCAGCCCGGCGGCGACCTGTCCGCCAAGGAGGGCTGGCGGGACGCGGTGTCCATGATCTTCGACAGCTTTGAAGATCCGGACGAGGCGCTGGACACCATCCGAAAGCTGGATCTCTGCACGGAGCAGGAGGCCAGAACCATCCGGATGATGCGGGCGCGAAATCTGAACACCGTCCGCTCCACCAGCGCGGGCCGTCTCTATGACGCGGTCAGCGCCTTGCTGGGGATCCGGCTGCACTCCACCTTCGAGGGGGAGGCGGCCATGAGTCTGCAGTTCGCCGCCGAGCGCGGGGAGCACGACTGTGACCCGCTTCCGGAATTGCTCAGAGACGGCGAGCCCTTCACGCTTTCCACCGATACGCTGTTTCAGCATCTGCTGCAGCGTCGGTTGAACGGGGAAGACCCGGAGAAGCTGGCCTTCGCCTTCCACAAGGGCCTCGCGGACTGCATCGTTGCCGCCTGCGAGAAGGTGAGAGCGGATACCCGCGTCAACGCCGTGGCCCTCACCGGCGGCACCTTCCAGAACCTGCTGCTGCTGCGGCTGTGCGTGGAGGAACTCCGAAAACGGGACTTCCGGGTGCTGCTGCACAGTCTCATCCCGCCCAACGACGGCGGCGTCTGCCTGGGGCAGGCGGTCTATGCCATGCAATACTTGAACGATCATAAAGAGGAGGACTAAATCATGTGTGTTGGACTTTCTGCGAAAGTGGTAAAAATATCGGACGGCACCGCCGTGGTAGACGCCTCCGGCGCCAAGCGTGAGGTCTCCGTGCAGCTGCTGCGGGATCTGGAGCCTGGGGACTACGTCATGGTCCACGCCGGCGTCGCCATCGCCAAGATCACCGATGACGACGAGCCGGAGACCGACGCGGTCATGGAGGCGCTGCTGCAATGAGCGAACAGAAAACCGCAGCCCAGCTGCTGCAGGAATATGCCGGGCCGCCGGTGCGGATCATGGAGGTCTGCGGCACCCACACCCATGAGATCTTTCGTCTGGGAATCCGGAAGCTGCTTCCGAAGCAGGTGGATCTGATTTCCGGCCCGGGATGTCCGGTCTGCGTGACGCCGGTGGGTTTTATCGACGAGGCGGTCTGGCTGGCGCTGGAAAAGGGCGTCACGGTGACAACCTTCGGCGATCTGGTGCGGGTTCCGGGGACGAAAAAGAGCCTCGCCGCCGCCAGAGCCGAGGGCGGCAAGATCCAGGTGGTCTATTCTCCGCTGGACGCGGTGGATTACGCCGAGCAGCATCCGGAAGAGCAGGTGACCTTCCTCTCCGTGGGCTTCGAGACCACCACCCCCGCCAGCTGCCTCGCCGTGGAGCAGGCCCAGAAGTGGGGACTGAAAAATTTCTCTCTCTTGACTGCGAATAAGACCATGCCCAACGCCTACGCGGCATTGAAGGGGAGCGCCGACGTGTTCCTCTATCCCGGTCACGTCCACGCCATCACCGGCACCCATATGCTGGAGCAGATGGCGCAGGAGGGCATCAGCGGCGTGTTGGCGGGCTTTACGGCCAAGGAGCTGGTCACGGCGCTGGCCGTCGCAGTCACGAGATTTGAAAGAGGCGAGAGCTTCTTCGTCAACGCCTATCCGAGAGTGGTAAAGCCCGATGGCACCCCCGACGCCGTGGCGCTGACGGAAAAGCTCATGGAGCCCTGCGACAACGAGTGGCGCGGCCTGGGTGTGATCCCCGGCTCCGGCGTCAGACTCAGAGCGGAGTACGCAGACTTCGACGCCAGAAAGAAATTCGATATGCCCCACATCGAGGGGCATCCCAACCCGGCCTGCCGCTGCGGCGAGGTGCTCCAGGGCAAATGCAAGCCCTCGGACTGTCCGGTCTTCGGCAAGGCCTGTAATCCGCAGCACCCGGTGGGAGCCTGCATGGTCTCCGGCGAGGGCGCCTGCTCGGCATTTTATCAATATGGAGGCAGTTTCTTATGAACGATCAGGTGACATTGGCCCACGGTGCGGGCGGCAAGCAGACCAGCGAGCTCATTGACCGGGTCTTCGCGGCCAAATTCCAGAATCCCAACCTCACCGCTGACGACGCGGCCGTCCTGAGCCCGCCGGTGGGGAAGATGGCCATGACCACCGACGGCTTCATCGTCTCCCCGGCCTTCTTCCCGGGGGGCAACGTGGGCAAGCTCTCCATCTGCGGCACGGTGAACGACCTCGCCTGCATGGGCGCAAAGCCCAAGTACCTCTCCTGCGCCTTCGTCATTGAAGAGGGCTACCCCATGGAGAAGCTGGAGCAGATCGCCGACGCCATGGCGAAAACCGCTGCTGAGGCCGGTGTGCAGATCGTCTCCGGCGATACCAAGGTGGCAGGCAAGGGCCAGGTGGACGGTGTGTTCATCACCACCACCGGCGTGGGTGAGATCCTCCCGGAGGTGCAGACCTCCGGCGCCCTGGCGAAGCCCGGCGACGCGGTGATCGTCACCGGCGACGTGGGCCGCCACGGCTGCACGATCCTGCTGGCGAGAGACGAGTTCGGCATTGAAGCCGAGGTCGCCAGCGACTGTGCGCCCCTCTGGGGAGCGGTGGAGACTATGCTGAAAACTACCAAGGATGTCCACGTGATCCGTGACGCCACCCGCGGCGGTGTGGGCACGGTTTTGTATGAGATCGCCCATCAGAGCAACGTGGGTGTGAAGATCGACGCAGCCTCCGTTCCGGTGGATCCGGCGGTGGGCGGTGTGTGCCGAATGCTGGGGCTGGAGCCGCTGTATCTGGCCTGCGAGGGGAGACTGGTGGTCATTGCACCCAAGGAAGTCGCCCCCGCACTGGTGGAAGCCCTCAAGACCCAGCCCTATTCCCAAGGCGCCGCCATCATCGGTGAGATCACGGCGGAGCAGCCCGGCTGGGTAGTCATGAAAACCGAGATCGGCGCGGAGACCCTGCTGCCGCAGCCCGGCGGCGAGCTGCTGCCGCGCATCTGCTGAGGAGCGATAACATGGATATGACCCAAACCCGCGTGGCGGTGATCTCCATCATCGTGGACGCGAAAACCAATACCGATCCCCTGAACGCCCTTCTGAGCGACGCCGGCGAATACATCATCGGCCGCATGGGCATCCCTTATCGGGAAAAAGGCATCAACATCATCAGCGTTGCCATCGACGCGCCCCAGGACATCATCAGCGCCCTGTCGGGGAAGCTGGGGAACCTGCCCGGGGTCATGACCAAGACTGCGTATTCCAACGTGGTCACGAAGCTGGAGTAACTTATGAAAAAGCTTGCGTTTTACGGGAAGGGCGGCATCGGCAAATCCACCACGGTCTCCAATCTGGCGGTGGCCTTCGCCGAGCGTGGCCTGAAGGTCATGCAGATCGGCTGCGACCCCAAGGCGGACTCCACCCTCGCATTGCGAGGCGGCGCGCCTCTGACCTCCGTGCTGGATCTGGTGAGAGCAAAGCAGCCCTTTGACCTTCAGGATATGGTGCGAATCGGTTACAAAGACATCGTCTGCGTGGAGGCCGGCGGCCCCACTCCGGGGAGCGGCTGCGCCGGACGCGGCATCATCACCGCTCTGGATAAGCTCAGAGACTATGGAGCCTACGAGACCTACCATCCGGACATCGTGCTCTATGATGTGCTGGGCGATGTGGTCTGCGGCGGGTTTTCCATGCCCATGCGGGGCGGCTATGCCGACCAGGTCTACATTCTCACATCCGGTGAGAACATGGCCATCCACGCGGCAGCCAACATCGCCATGGCGCTGGAGAACTTCAAGGATCGGGGCTATGCCAAACTGGGCGGCTTCATTCTGAACCGAAGAAACGTGAAAAACGAGGACGCCAAGGTGCAGGAACTCAGCGAGGATTTTAAGAGTCAGGTCATCGCGTCTCTGCCCCATTCGGAGCTGGTCACCGACGCCGAGGAGCTGGGCAAGACGGTGCTGGAGGCTTTCCCGAATAGCGACATGGCGGAGGCCTATCGGAATCTGGCTGCCGCCGTACTGAGGGAGGATGCGGTATGCTGAGGCGCCTTGGCCCCACGGTGCGCACCCCGGAGACCGCGGGGGATCCGCTCTTTCCACAAAAGCTGGAGTTCAACCCTCCGGTGCATGAAAACTGGAACATCGTCCATATCGCCATGCAGATCCCGGAGCTGCACCAGATCTACGTCTGCGGCGTCAACTGCATGCGCGGCGTGGTGCTGACGGCAGCGGAGATGGCGGCCTCGGAGCGGTTTTCCTTCGTGCTGCTTCGGGAGGAGAACGTGGTGGACGGCACCATCTGGGAGACCACCCGGGACGGCATTGCCGATGTTCTCAGAAAGCTCCCGGCGCTGCCGCCGTGTGTGGCAGTGTTCCCGGTGTGCACCCATCACTTCATGGGCGTGGACATGGAGAGCATCTACCGCTCTCTGGAGCAGGAATTCCCGGAGGTGGCTTTCATCCGCGCCTGGATGGATCCCATCATGCAGAAGCACGGCTTGCCGCCGGATCAGAGACTGAGAAAGGTCATGTACGATCCACTGCAGCCGCTGCCGTTGAAGGAGAAGACCGTCACCCTTCTGGGATCTGAATTCGCGCTGGAGCCGGATGCTGACATCCGAAGGGTCTTATTGAAGAATGGCTATGCGCTCCGGGAACTGCAGGACTGCAAGACCTTTGCCGATTATCTCCGCCTGGCGGAAGGGGAGACCTTCCTCATCACCTACCCGGGCGGCAAATTCGGAATCACACAAACCGCAAAGCGTTTGGGAAGGCCTTGCCATTTTCTCCCCATGAGTTTTGACTATAACAGCATCACGGCATCTTTAGGGGAGCTCACAGACGCGCTCCACTTGGAACCGCTGGACATTCTGGAAGAGCAGAAACAGTGCGATGCGGCATTGGAAAAAGCCCGCGACGTGATCGGGGACACCCCCGTCGCCATCGACATGCTGTTCCACCCGAGACCGCTGGAGCTTGCAAAACTGCTGCTCAGCCATGGTTTCCGGGTCACGGAGGTTTATCTCGACGCGGTGGACGAGGCGGAGAAACCTGCTCTGGAATGGCTGAAAACCAACGCGCTGGATCTGGAGCTGCATTCCATCATCCTGCCGGAGCAGCGGGTGGCGGATCGCACCAGACCGGAGAAGACGCTCGCCATTGGGCCCAAGGCGGCATGGTTCACCTCCACGCCTTATTTCGTGAATGTGGTGCAGGGCGGCGGCCTCTGGGGCTACGCGGGCATCCGGAAGCTCTGTGATCTGATGATCGAAGCGTTTCAAAACGAAAAGGACACCCGGGACATCGTCCCGCGGAAGGGATTGGGGTGTGTCAGCTGCATATGAATACCAGCTATCGCATCATTCCCTGCTACACCGGCGACGTCTCCGGTGTCTGCTCGGCCCTGTTCGAGCTGGGGGGCATGGTGGTCATCCACGACCCCTCCGGCTGCAATTCCACCTACAACACCCACGACGAGACCCGCTGGTACGACCACGACAGTCTCATCTTCATCTCCGGTCTCGCGGAGATCGACGCGGTTTTCGGCAATGACCAGAAGCTCATCGACGACACCGTGGACGCGGCCCTGAACCTGCATCCGAAGTTCATCACTCTGGTGAACTCTCCGATCCCGTATCTGAACGGCACGGACTTCGAGGCCATCTGCCGGATCATCGAAAGCCGAACCTGCATCCCGACTTTCTATATTCCCACCAACGGCATGCACGACTATGTCCCCGGCGCGGGGGCTGCACTGGCGGAAATCGCAAAACGGTTTGTGTCGGTACCGGAAGGGAAGAAGCCCGGCTCCGTGAATCTTCTCGGCGTTACGCCGCTGGATTTTGCGGCTGATGGCTCCGCCGAATCTCTCAGAGAGACGGTGGAGCGCGCCGGTTTCTCTGTGCACAGCTGCTGGGCCATGGGGGACTCGCTGGAGACTCTCTCCCACTCCGGTGAGGCAGCGGTGAATCTGGTGGTGTCTGCCATGGGACTGCCCGCGGCCAAAGTTCTGCGGGAGCGTTTTGGTACGCCCTACGTGGCGGGCACGCCGCTGGGCAGCTTTTCTGAGACGGTCTTTGCATCCATGCGCAGGGCCACGGAAACCGGCGAGAACCAGTTCCCGCTTTTGGAGCGGCTGAATCAAACCGATTCCGGCATCTTCGCCATCGGGGAGCCAATCACCATGGGCTCTGTTCTGGCGGCAATGGAGCTGCCCGGTACGGTGCTCTGCCCTTTGGAACACTGCGAATCTCTCCTGAATAAAAACACCTTGGCTGTGGTGGGGGAGGAGGAAGCGGAAACCATGTTAAAGAATGCCAAAGTGGTGATTGCAGACCCACTCTATCGCCCGATTCTGCCAAAAGGGGCGAAGCTGATCGAACTGCCCCACGAGGCATTTTCCGGACGCTGCTTCCGGAAAACCATGAAAAACCTGTTTACCATCGACTACGACGCTCTGCGAAAGGAAGCGAGCTTATGAGTTTGAACGACACCCCCTCCGGCGAGCGGGTACACATCGCCTTTTTCGGCCGCCGCAACGCGGGAAAATCCAGCCTGGTGAACGCCATCACCGGGCAGGAGCTGGCGGTTGTCTCAGAAACCCGCGGCACCACCACCGACCCGGTGCGCAAGGCCATGGAGCTGCTGCCCATCGGCCCGGTGCTGATCGTGGACACCCCCGGCTTCGACGACGTGGGCGCCCTGGGCGAGCTGCGCGTCAAAAAGACCAGACAGGAGCTCAACCGAGCGGACGTGGCCGTGCTGGTGGTGGACGCCGCCGAAGGCATGCAGCAGTGCGACGAAGAGCTGCTTGCCCTTTTCAAAGAAAAGAAACTGCCTTATCTGATCGTCTGGAACAAGGCGGATCTGCTGGAAACCGTACCAGCGCCCGGCGAACACGAGATCTACGTCAGCGCCACGGAGCAGACGAACATCTGGGAATGCAAGGAGCTGCTGGCGAAGCTGGGCGAGGGCGTCTTGACCGAGCAACCGCTGGTGTCGGATCTCTTAAAACCGCTGGATCTGGTGGTGCTGGTGATCCCCATCGATAAGGCCGCGCCCAAGGGACGGCTGATCTTGCCCCAGCAGCAGGTCATGCGGGACATCCTGGACTGCGGCGCCATTCCGGTCTGTACCCGAGAAACTGAGCTGGCCGATACCTTGAAGCAACTCACGAAAAAACCTGCCATGGTCATCACCGACAGTCAGGTGTTTGAAAAGGTGGACGCCATCCTGCCCGCCGACATTCCGCTCACCAGCTTCTCCATCCTCATGGCCCGCTATAAGGGCCTGCTGGATGCGGCGGTCCAGGGCGTCCGGGCCATCCCGACGCTGGAGAACGGCGACACGGTGCTGATCTCCGAGGGCTGCACCCATCACCGCCAGTGCGACGACATCGGCACGGTGAAGCTTCCGCGCTGGCTGAAGCAGTGCACCGGGAAGGATCTGCACATCGCCACCAGCTCCGGCAGAGACTTCCCCGAGGATCTGTCTGCATACAAAATGGTCATCCACTGCGGCGGGTGCATGCTGAACGCAAAGGAGGTCCAGTACCGGATGAAATCCGCCGCCGACCAGAACATCCCTATCACGAATTACGGCATTTTCATTGCCTATTTCCGGGGCATTCTGGATCGGAGCATCCAAATGCTGCCGGGTTATGAGGACGTAAAAGCATGAAATCCATCATCGACAAGCTGGCGCAGACGTCGAACCTGACAGACGAAGCATTTGCCCTTCTGCTGGGAGAACTGTCCGAAGAAGACGCCGAATACCTGTTCGCTTCTGCCAGAGAAGTCCGGGAGCGGGAATACGGCAAGGACGTGTATCTCCGGGGCCTCATCGAGTTTACCAACTACTGCAAAAACAACTGCTACTATTGCGGCATCCGCTGCGGGAACGCAAACGCCCAGCGTTATCGGCTCACGGAGGAGCAGATCCTCAGCTGCTGTGAGCAGGGTTACAATCTGGGCTTTCGCACCTTCGTCCTCCAGGGCGGGGAAGACCCCTACTACACCGACGACCGTATGGTGCCGCTGGTCGCGGAAATCCGAAAGCGGTTTCCGGACTGCGCCATCACCCTCTCCATCGGGGAGCGGAGTCGGGAGAGTTACCAGGCCCTTTATAATGCCGGGGCGGATCGCTACCTTCTGCGGCACGAGACCGCCAATGCAGCGCATTATTCCATGCTCCATCCGAAGGAGCTCTCCATCCAAAATCGGAAGGAATGCCTGTTCACGCTCCGGGAGATCGGCTATCAGGTCGGCGCGGGCATGATGGTGGGCGCGCCGGGACAGACGGTGGATTACCTGATCGAGGATCTGCGATTTCTGCAGGAATTAAAGCCTCACATGATCGGCATCGGGCCATTTTTGCCCCACAAGGACACACCGTTTAAGGACGAACCCCGTGGCAGCTATCCTCTGACGCTGCAGCTTTTGAGCATTCTGCGGCTCATGTTCCCGAAGGTGCTGCTGCCGGCCACCACGGCCCTGGGCACCATCCATCCGCTGGGCAGGGAAAAGGGCATCCTGGCCGGCGCCAACGTGGTCATGCCGAATCTCTCGCCCACCAACGTGCGGGGGAAGTATCTGCTGTACGACGGCAAGATCTGCACCGGCGACGAGGCGGCGGAGTGCCACGGCTGCATGGAAAAACGAATGGAGCGCATCGGCTACCGGGTGGTCACCTCCAGAGGCGACGCGAAAATCGAATAAACCAGGGACTCTGCAGATTGGATTTCTGCAGAGTCTTTTCTTTTAAACTTCCCAATCTGCGACAGCAGGGAATGACAGGTTTTGGTTTCCATAATATCTATAATGAGAAGCACAAAATCCATTTCGGGAGGGAACGACGTTGGCGGTTCAGGAGGCGATAAGGCCGGCGCAGGAGGAGCTGCGCGGTACGGCCAGATGGATGCGGATGCTGCACGCGCCCCATTGGGCGGAGCTGCTGCTCTGCTTTGTGATGGGGCTGGTGCTCTCGGCAGCGAGGGTGGCGAACGCCCCCGCGCCCTTCGGGACGGCCATGCTCACGGCGCTGGGCTGCGGCGCTGCCGGGTTTCTGTGCCTGCTGGGCTGCACGTTGGGCTATTTTGCAGCCTTCGGATTCCTCGCCGGTGTGCAGATGTCCTGCGGCTGCGTGCTGGTGTATCTGATTACATACTTTCTCAGAGAGAGCTGGCTCATGCGCAGCCGCTGGTTCCCGACGCTGCTGTCCACGACGGCATATGGCCTCACGCGGCTGTCGCTCTATCTGCTCACGGGCGGGATCTCCGTTCCGATGCTGGTGCGGACGGGGTTCTATCTGCTGCTGTGCGCCTCAGCGACGTTGTGTGATCTGGATGTGATGGACGTAAGGGAGGTGCACACCCCCACAGCGGAGATTGGCCGCAGCGTCTCTACGGTGTTTGTGCTGGCAACGCTGCTCATGGGCGTCAGCAGATTTCTGATCTTCCAAGAGATCTCTCTCGGCAGGATTCTGGCCCAGGTGATCCTTTTGATGCTGTGCGCCACCGGCGGCCCCCTCTGCGGCGCAACGGCAGGGGTGGTCATGGGGGTCAGCATGGACGTGAGCGCAGGGGGAAGCGCCTATTTCACGGCGGTCTATGCGGTCACGTC
This sequence comes from uncultured Clostridia bacterium, assembly GCA_946187035.1. GTDB lineage: Bacteria > Bacillota > Clostridia > Oscillospirales > Oscillospiraceae > CAG-103. The sequence continues at coordinate 31,083 of CAMHPQ010000005.1, forward strand.
CCTTCCTGCGGGGCTGATGAACAAGCATAAACGTGTGGTATTCCTCGGCGTCTATCTGCTTGCCCAGGGTCTGGCGATCTTCTGCCTGCCGGCGGGTCCGATGCGCCTTCCGGGACTGATCGAGGCCTCTGTCGGGGCGCTGATCTATCTGCTCCTGCCCCAGAAGCTGGTGATCTCCATTGGCTCCTTTGTCCAGCCCCAGCGGTCCGGCAGGGGAGAGTCGGGGCTTCGCCGCTATACCGCCGGGCAGGTCGGCAGTATGTCCAACGCCTATCGGGCCCTCTATGATGTGGCACAGCAGGCAACGGCGAGGACGGAAAACGACGAGGACGCGGCGAAGATCTTTGACCGCACGGCGGATCGCGTCTGCGCGGCATGCCCGGAGCAGTCGATCTGCTGGGGGAAGCAGTCGGCGGACACCCTCTCCGCCATGCATGAGGCGGAGAAGACCATTCTGTCCAGAGGCCGTCTGGAGGAAGCCGATTTTCCCCAGTACTTTCAGCAGCAGTGCCAAAACCTCCATGCGTTTTCCGAGGTGGCCAACGGCGAGCTGCGGCTCAGAGCCTACCGGAGGGAAATGCAGGGGCAGCTGGAGGAGGAGCGCTCCCTCCTGTGGGAGCAGTATAAGGACTTTTCCGAGGTGTTGGGCGCCTCGGCCAGAGCCCTGGGCAGCGTCTACGGCGGCGACCCCACGGCGGAACGGCGGCTGATCCGTTATCTCCGTACCCTGGGCGTGGAAGCGGACGCCTCAGTCTTTCGGGACAGCCGGGGCAGATTGCACGCCGCCGTGGAGAGCCGCTATCTGGAGCCGCTTTTGAACACGCCGGACTATCTGGACGCCCTCTCGGCGGTGCTGGGCGTGCGGCTGTGCATGCCGGAGCACCAGCGTCGGGAGGACTGCATCATCCTGCTGGAGGCGGAGCCCCTCAGCGCCAGCGTCGGCATCGCCGCCGTGCGAAAGCAGGGAGAGAAGGTCTCCGGCGATCGGGGAACCTATTTCAAAACCGACGCAGGGGAGCTCTGCGTGATCCTCTCCGACGGCATGGGCACCGGGGACGCAGCGGCGGAGGACAGCATCGGAACCATCCGGATTCTGGAGAGCTTTCTCCGCGCAGGGGTGGAGCCCTCCAGCGCCATGAAGCTTTTGAATTCCGCCGCGCTGGTGCGAAGCGAGGACAGCTGGGGCTACGCAACCGTGGATCTCATGTGCATTGATCTCTTCACCGGGGACGCCTGCTTTTACAAATACGGCGCCGCGCCGTCCTACGTGAAAACCGGCGGCGTCATCCGGAAGATCCGCAGCGCCTCCTACGCCGCGGGGCTGAAATTTGAGGCTGGCCGCAGCCCGGACACCATGCGCATGCGCTTAAAACCCGGCAGCGTCGCGGTGATCGCCAGCGACGGCGTGGTCTCCGACGGAGAGGATCTCTGGCTGCGGAAGCTCATCGAGGAGACCGACGGCTCCGACATGAAACAGCTGGCCGGCAGCGTGGTCCAGTCCGCCATCAGCGCCTACGGGAGAAACGACGACATGACTGCCCTGGCCATCAAGGTGGAGGTGCGCACATGAGACAGGAGGTACAGGCGAAGGGGGTCTCCCGTCGGGTGGTGATCGTCCCAACGGACGACGAGAGCATCTTCGAGCAAGTCATCTGCATTGTCAGAGAGGACGCCGATGCGGTCAGCGCGGACATGGTGCTGCGGCAGGCGGAGGCGGAGCTGCTGTCTGAAGTGGAGGAACCGGAAGAGACGCCGCCGCCTCTGCTCCGCGCGCTGCCGGTGGTTTTGGCCCTGCTCCTGCTGGCGCTGCTGGGCGTGATGGTCTGGTGCTTTTTCTTCGGCGTCTGAAAAACACTTGCCGTCGGCGATCAAGTGTGTTAAGATAGCAAAGTATGAATCCGGGAGGGGAGGTGCCGCTATGTCCCGGAGCAAAGTGAACTGGACGCAGCTTTTGACGCTGGTGCTGCTGCTGGCGGCGCTGACCGTGATCGTGCTGTCCCGCCGCAGCGAGGTGCAGCAGACCATCTCCAGACAGACCAGCGATGTGGAGATGATCCTGCCGCCCCATGTGGCCGGAACCGTGGAGAAGCAGGTCTATGCCGATCTGCCGGACATCGACATCACCTCCTGGGAATACTTGCTGTGCAATCCCGCCCACAACATCGGCCAGTACGCGCCGGAGGTTGCCCAGGTGGAGAGCAGCACCTCCTATTTCGACGTCCGCGCCATGGAGCCGCTGCTGAACCTCCTGCAGGGGGCCCGGGCCGCAGGCTTTGCGCCGCACCTCTATGTGGGTTACCGCTCTTATATCATGCAGAGCTCCCAGTATAACAGCGTCGTCTCGGATTTTGAGTCTCAGGGTTACTCCACTCTGGATGCCGAGAAGGCCGCTGCCGAGGTCTCTGCCGCTCCCGGCACCAGCGAACACCAGACCGGTCTTGGACTGGACATTCTGGATCGCTATGCCGAGAGCCTCTCGAATTACGAGATGGATGCGAACTTCGAGGCGTGGCTCAATGAGCACTGCACGGAGTACGGCTTCATCATGCGCTATCCGGAAAACAAGATCTCCATCACCGGACGCTATGAGCCCTGGCACATCCGCTATGTGGGCACGGAGGCCGCCAGCTTCATGAAGCAGCATGATCTCTGCCTGGAGGAATTTGTGAATCTCTATTGATTTCCCCACAACTCTTTATAAAAAGGGGTTGCAATTCCATTTGCACTGTGCTATAATGCATTCGTTGTAATGAGGTATTTGACAGACTGGGCTTTCGCCCAGTCTTTTTCATGATACTTCGACCATTTCAAATTTCTGGAAATTCGAGGCGGATCATGAGTAAAATCACGGAAAATGTTCAAAAGCTGGCAGAGCCGGTTGCGGCGGAGCTGGGTCTGGAAATCTGGGACATCGAGTATGTCAAGGAGGCCGGCACCCGGTTTCTGAGAGTCTATATCGACAAGGCCGAGGGCGTCTCCATTCAGGACTGCGAGGCGTTCAGCCGCGCGCTGGATCCCATTCTGGACGAGGCGGACCCCATTCCGGACAGCTACACCTTTGAGGTCTCTTCCGCCGGAGCCGAGCGGGCACTCAAACGTCCGGGCGACTTCGAGCGTTTCATGGGCAGCGATGTGGAGGTCAAGCTCTACAGCCCCATGAACGGCAGCAAGACCTTTGTGGGCGTGCTCACGGGCTATGAGGACGGCAATGTCACCATCCAGCAGAATGGCAAGCCGCAGACATTTGACAAATCCGCTGTCGCGCAGGTGCGTCTGCACGTCACGTTTTAAGAAAATCGAGGGATAAAAATGAAGGCTAACACGGAGTTTTTCAAAGCGATTATCGACATCGAGCGGGAGAAGGGCATTCCCCGCGACTATATGTACGGCAAGATCCGCCAGGCGCTGATCGCCGCTTACAAGAAGGACACGCCCGACTGCGGCGACAACCTGGATGTGATTCTGGATGAGGACGCCGGCAAGATCGAGCTGGTGGTCATCAAGACCGTGGTGGAGCGGGCTCGCGACCCCTATGTGGAGATCAGCCTGGATGCCGCCAAGAAGATCAGCCGCAAGGCGAAGCTGGGCGACGAGATCAACGTCCCCGTGGAGACCCGCGACTTTGGCCGCATCGCAGCGCAGTCTGCCAAGCAGGTCATCATCCAGGGCATCCGTGAGGCGGAGCGCGGCATGATCTATGACGAGTTCACCTCCAAGGAGCACGAGATCCTCACCGGCGTGGTCAGCAAGATCGACGACCGTACCGGCAACATCTATATCAAGGTCAGCTCCAACTCCGACTACACCGACGCCATGCTGGCGCCCGGCGAGTGCATCCGGGGCGAGACCATCAACGAGGGCGACCACATCAAGGTCTACGTCATCGAAGTGCGCAAGTCCACCAGAGGTCCCCAGGTGCTCATCAGCCGTACCCATCCGGGTCTGGTCAAGCGCCTGTTCGAGCTGGAGGTTCCGGAGATTTTCGACGGCACCGTGGAGATCAAGTCCATCGCCCGCGAGGCCGGCAGCCGCACCAAGGTGGCCGTCTGGGCCGAGGATCCGCAGATGGATCCCATCGGCGCCTGCGTCGGCCCCAAGGGAGGCCGCGTGGCCAGCATCGTAGAGGAGCTGGACGGTGAGAAGATCGACATCGTCAAGTTCAGCGAAGTCCCCGAGGAGTTTGTGGCGGCGGCCCTGGCTCCCTCCGAGGTCGTGAGCGTCACCTTCCAGGAGGACGGACGCAGCTGCCAGGTGGTCGTGCCGGACTCTCAGCTGTCCCTGGCCATCGGCAAGGAGGGCCAGAACGCCCGTCTGGCTGCGAAGCTCACGGGCTATAAGATCGACATCAAGCCCGAGAGCGCGGTGTAATAGATTAAGGAGGCAATTCATTTGCCAAAAAAGATCCCCATGCGGCAGTGTCTTGGCTGCCGGGAAATGAAACCGAAAATGGAATTGATCCGCGTGGTGCGCTCTCCTGATGGGGAACAGATCGCGTTGGATTTCAAGGGCAAGGCCCCAGGGCGCGGCGCGTATCTCTGCCCGGATCCGGACTGCCTGAAAAAGGCGATTCGATCCAGAGCGCTGGAGCGCGCGTTTTCCGCCCAGATCCCGCAGGAGATCTATGACCGCCTGCAGGAGGAGATGATTGCCGGTGACGGATAAGGCTTCCAACTATCTGGGGATCATGCGCAAGGCCGGCGCCCTCGCCATCGGTGAGGTGGAGTCCGGCGCCGCCGTCAAGGGCGGGAAGGCCGTGCTGCTGTGTCTGGCGAAGGACGCGTCCGACAACGCACAGCATCGCGCGGAGGGATTTGTATATCAGAGAAACACGCCGCTGATTCGGCTCCCCTTTGAAAAGGAGACGATCTCGCATCTCGTGGGAAAGCCGGGCTGCTCCATGATCAGCCTGCTGGATCCCGGGTTTGCGTCGGCGTTTGTGTCGGCGCTGGCACAGGATGACGCCGATCAGTATGCCGCCGTCGCCCAGCGGCTCAAAGAACAAACTGACAGGGCGAAGGCGCGCAGAACCGGCGCGAGAAATGGCAAGAGGAGGAATAACGTATGAGCGGAATGGTTAAGTACAGAGTCCATGAGGTGGGCAAGGATTTTGGGAAGAGCTCCAAGGAGATCACCCAGATTCTCACCGATTACTGCACCACCCCGAAGAACCATATGCAGGTTCTGGAGGACGAGGAGCTAAGCGTTATTTTCGAATATCTGACGCAGCACAACCAGATTGAGAGTCTGGAGGAGGTCTTCAAGGAGGTCTATAAGCCCGAGCCGGAAAAGAAGGCTTCGGCTGAGTCCCCGAAGGCGGAGAAAGCTGCTGCTGAGCAGAAGGGCGGCGAGGCAGCCCAGCCTACTCCGAAAAAGGAGAAGGAGCAAAAGCCCCATGTGCCCCGTCAGGTGGCGGAGAAGCGCGTGGTCGATACCCGCGGCGCCACCACCAACCTCTCCAAGTACGACCAGCATCTGGACGATCTGGCCGACGATCAGAGAGCCAAGAATTTACAGAAGAAGTCCGGCGGCAGCGGCAAGCAGAAGATCCAGAACCGTGACCGCCAGCGTCGGCAGAACGCCCAGCAGGCCTCCAGCTCCAAGCGCAAGCAGGAGGAGCGGGAGAAGATGCAGCGTCTCCAGCTGGAGATCGCCCGCAAGCAGCAGCTGAAGGTACAGATTCCCGACGAGATCTCTGTGGGCGAGCTGGCCAGCCGCATGAAGAAGACCGGCGCCGAAGTGGTGCGCCGCCTGATCAAGATGGGCGTCATGGCCTCTCTGTCCGACGTCATCGATTACGACACCGCCGCCCTGGTGGCCCTGGAGCTGGGCTGCAAGGTGGAGCGCGAGGTCATTGTCACCGTGGAGGAGCGCCTCATCGACGATCATGAGGATAAGGAAGAAGATCTGGAGCTGCGCGCCCCCGTCGTTGTGGTCATGGGTCACGTCGACCACGGCAAGACCAGCCTTCTGGACTATATCAGAAACACCCACGTCGCCTCCGGTGAGGCCGGCGGCATCACCCAGCACATCGGCGCGTACCGTGTCATGGTGGGCGATCATCCCGTCACCTTCCTGGATACCCCGGGCCATGAGGCGTTCACCTCCATGCGTGCCCGCGGCGCCATGGTCACGGATATTGCGATCCTGGTGGTCGCCGCCGACGACGGCATCATGCCCCAGACGGTGGAATCCATCAACCACGCCAAGGCCGCCGGCATCCCGCTGGTGGTGGCCATCAACAAGATGGACGTCCACGGCGCCAACCCCGACCGCATCAAGCAGCAGCTGACCGAGTACGAGCTGGTTCCCGAGGAGTGGGGCGGTGACACCATCATCTGCCCGATCTCCGCCAAGACCGGCGAGGGCATCGATAACCTCCTGGAGAACCTGGTCATCCTGGCCGAGGTGCAGGAGCTGAAGGCCAACCCCAACCGCGCCGCCAAGGGCACCGTCATCGAGGCCCGTCTGGACAAGGGCCGCGGCCCGATCATGACCGTTCTGGTGCAGAACGGCACCCTTCATCAGGGCGACATCATCATCGCCGGCACCGCCGTGGGCCGCGCCAGAACCATGGTCAACGACCAGGGCAAGCGCGTGACCGAGGCCGGCCCCTCCATCCCGGTGGAGATCTCCGGCATGTCCGAGGTGCCCAGCGCCGGCGACGTGTTCAACGCCGTTGCCGACGAGCGCATGGCCCGCGAGCTGGTTGCCGAGCGCAAGCAGCAGAAGAAGGACGCCGCCAACGCCGGCAACAAGAAGGTCTCTCTGGACGACCTCTTTGCCCGCATCCAGCAGGGCGAGATCAAGGACTTCAACATCATCGTCAAGGCTGACGTCCAGGGCAGCGCCGAGGCGGTCAAATCCTCTCTGGAGAAGCTCTCCAACGACGAGGTCCGCGTCCGCGTGATCCACTCCGGCGTCGGCGCCGTGAACGAGTCCGACGTTATGCTGGCCGCCACCAGCGGCGCTCTGGTCGTTGGCTTCAACGTCCGCCCGGATGCCGCCGCCAGAGACAGCGCCCAGCGCTCCGGCGTCGAGGTTCGCATGTACCGCGTCATCTATGACTGCATCAACGAGGTGGAGGCTGCCATGAAGGGCATGCTGGCGCCGAAGTTTGAGGAGAAGGTCATCGGCCACGTGGAGATCCGCCAGACCTTCAAGGTCTCCAAGGTGGGCACCGTCTGCGGCGGCTACGTCACCGACGGCAAGATTGTCCGCAACAGCAAGGTCCGCGTTCTGCGCGACAACGTGGTGCTCTTCGAGGGCGACCTGGCCTCCCTGCGCCGCTTCAAGGACGATGTAAAGGAAGTGGCCTCCGGCTACGAATGCGGCCTGCAGGTTGAAAAGTTCAACGATATCAAGGTCGATGACGTGGTGGAAGTCTTCGTCATGGAGCAAATTCAGCAGTAAACCAAAACCGTTCGCTGCCGTTCCCACCTGAGAGCGGCAGCGTTTTTTTACAGAAAGGAGCCATTATGGCATCGAATAAACTCGCCAGAACCAACGACGACATCCAGCGCGTGCTGTCGAACCTGCTGACCCAGGTGAAGGACCCCCGGGTGCAGCAGGGAATGATCAGCGTCACCCGCGTGGAGACCACCGGCGACCTGCGCTATTCCAAGATCTGGCTGTCCGTCTTTGGCATGGAAAACGAAAAGGAATTCAAGCGCGGTCTGAAATCCGCCTCCGGCTGGCTGCGGCATGAGATGGGCAGCATTCTGAACCTGCGCTATACGCCGGAGCTGGTCTTTGAGATCGACCACAGCATCGAGCAGGGCGCCTATATCAGCGGCCTGATCGAAAAGCTGGACACCGGCTCCGGGGAGGACGAGGCATGAGCCCCGCAGAATTTGCCGAACTGCTGAAAAACCGGGACGGCATTTTGATTCTGAACCACAGAAATCCCGACGGCGACACCCTCGGCAGCGGCGCCGCCCTTTGCCATGCCCTGAGACGGCTGGGAAAGACGGCGTATATTTTCAACAATCCGCAGATCACCGAGCGCACTGACGCCTATATCCACAACTTTTACGCGCCGGAGGGGTTTCGACCGGAGATCATCGTGGCAGTGGACATCGCCACGCCTGGTCTGTTCCCGAAAGGCTTCGAGGGGCACGTGGATCTCTGCGTAGACCACCATCCCTCCAACAGTTTTTACGCGGATGAGACCCTGGCGGTTTCCGAAAAATCCGCCTGCGGAGAGATTATTTTGGAAATCATCGAAGCCCTCTGCGGCGACGTGGATCCCGAGGAGGCGACCCTTCTCTATATTGCTCTCACCACGGACACCGGCTGCTTCCAGTACATGAACACCAACGCCGACACCATGAACTGCGCCGCAAAGCTGATCAGCCTGGGCGCGGATCATCACAAGGTCGTGCACGACTATTTCCGCCGGGTCTCCAAGGCCCGGGTCATGCTGGAGGGCATGATTTACTCTGGCATGAAGTTTTACCGGGACGGGAAGCTGACGGTGGCCTTCGTTACCCAAAAGATGCTTCGCGACGCCGGCACCACGGAAAACGATCTGGACGATCTGGCGGGGCTCCCCGGACGGATCGCAGGGAACATGCTGAGCATTTTGATTCGGGAAAATGACAACGGGACCAGCAAGGTCTCCGTCCGCAGCACCCCGGAGGTGGACTCCTGCGCCATCTGCGCCAAGTTCGGCGGCGGCGGTCACGCCATGGCCGCAGGCTGCACCCTGAACTGCGATCCCTATGAGGCCGAGCAGAAGCTTTTGGCCGCCGTGGACGAGGTGTGGCCGGCATGAACGGCATTCTCCTGATGGACAAGCCCTCTGGATGGACCAGTCACGATGTGGTGGCGAAGCTCAGAGGAATCCTCGGTGAGCGGCGCATCGGCCATTCCGGCACCCTGGACCCCATGGCTACAGGGCTGCTGGTGGTTTTTGTTGGCCGGGCCACCAAGGCGGTGAGCTTTTCCGAAGCCCACGAGAAGTCGTACACGGCGCACCTGCGGCTCGGTGTGGTGACGGATACCCAGGACATCACCGGCACGGTGCTGGAGACCCATCCGTTCACGGTGACAAAGCAGGAGCTGGAGGCGGCTCTTGAGAGATTTCGCGGTGAGATCCGGCAGCTTCCGCCCATGTATTCCGCCATCAAGATCAACGGCAAAAAGCTCTATGACGTGGCTCGCCGGGGCGGCGAGGTGGAGCGGCAGTCGAGAAGCATTACCATCCATCGTCTGGACTGCACCGGCAAGGAGGGGGAGGACTACATCCTGGAAGTCACCTGCTCCAAGGGCACCTACATCCGCACCCTGTGCCACGACATCGGTCGGACCCTGGGCTGCGGCGGCACCCTGAGTTATCTCCGCAGAACCCGGGTCGGTACCTATTCCGTCGAGGACGCCCACACCATGGACGAGATGTTACATCTCAGCCGGGAACAGGCGGAGTCGCTGCTTCTGCCGCTGGACAGCCTCTTTTTCGACCATTCTGCGATCACATTGAACGAGCAGCAGGAGCGTTTTTGCCGCAACGGCGTGGATTTTCAGATCGACGCGGAGGATGGAACCTACCGCTTCTACGACGCCAACGGCGAATTCCTCATGCTGGGCGCGGCGGAAACCCACCGGAGCCGCGCCATCAAACGCTTTTTCTAAAGGAACGATAGTAACTATGGCAGAACAAAAACGGGTCATCGCCATGGGCTTTTTCGACGGCATCCACATCGGCCACGCGGCGCTGCTGGAGCGCACGGTCCAGCGGGCCAAAGAGATCGGCGCCATGCCCTCGACCCTGAGCTTTGACGTACATCCGGATACGCTGGTATTCGGCAAACCGGTGCCGCTGATCAACTCCTCCGCCGGACGCGCGGACCTGATCCGCCGGCTCTTCGGCATCGAAAATGTCATTTTTATTCACTTTGACCGCACGGTGATGCAGATGCCCTGGCAGGACTTCGTTCAAACCCTGATCCGGGAGATGAACGCCGCCTGGGTGGTGGTGGGCCACGACTTCCGCTTCGGCTGGAAGGGCGAGGGCACCGCCGAAAAGCTCCAGCGCTACTGTGAGGAGCACGGTCTGGGCTGCGATGTGATCCCCGCTGTGACCCTGGAGGGCCGGGTGGTCAGCTCCACCTACATCCGCACCCTGATTGAGGACGGCGACATGGAGCGGGCCAACGCCTATCTGGGCCATCCGCACACCCTGGTGGACACGGTACATTATGGCTTCCGTCTGGGCACCAAAATGGGCACCCCAACCATCAATATGCGCTTTCCCGAGGGCGTCATCGTCCCGCGCCACGGCGTCTATGCTGCCAGGGCGATCCTGGAGGACGGCAGCAGCCACATGGCGGTGACGAACATCGGCGTCCGGCCCACCGTCAGCGGGGAAAACCGGGTCAGCGTGGAGAGCTTTATCCTGGACTACTCCGGCAACCTCTACGACAGCCAGGTGCGGGTGGAATTCTATAAATTCATCCGTCCGGAGCAGAAGTTTGAGAGCGTGGACGCCCTCCGCGATCAGATTCTTGCAGACGCCGAAACCACGAGAGCGTACTTCTCAAAAGCATAAAAAACTTCCGCAGAGACCATCTGCGGAAGCTTTTTTTATGGAGTTTATTCCTTCACCAGGGCCCAGGCCACCAGCTGGATGAAGAGCACCAGCACCGCCGGGATGCTGTAGAAAATCAGGTAATAGAGAAACGGCGCGTCGTAGGCGTAAAACAGCGCCGAACCGTGGAAGATCAGCGCGTAGCCCACCATCAGCACCTCCACCACCAGCGGCAGCCACAGCGCCAGTTTTCTCGTTGCGGCCATATATGCGACGCAGACTGCCCCCGCAAGCACCGGCATGATGAAGCAGCAGTAGACCGCGTAAGGTGTATTGAGCTCCACCAACACGTGTCCCTTCAGCGTGGAGTGCAGCGCCAACGGAATTACGGTGCAGACCACCACCAGCAGCGCCACCGGCGTCCAGGGACGGCTGAGCATTTTTTGCATTTGTATTCACCTCTTGGGGATGAAATCCACCGCGGGCAGCCTCAGTCCGAAAGACTGCGCACCCATTCAAAATAGTCGTAACAGGGCATCAGATCCTGAAAGCTCTCCACCAGCTCGTCGGCCAGTGCGTGGGATTTGGAGACGTCGTCATGGGGCCGCGAAACGTCCACAGATACCCATCTCCGATTGAGCCAGGGATCCAGCAGGGGAGAGCACTCCACCTTTTTTCGGGCGTATTCCTTCCCGATGATCCGATATTTCGGCTCCTGCTTCACGTGACGGGCCAGGGCCTCCAGCTTCTTCGGATCCGCCATGGCCACCCGGCGAAAGCGGTCCATAAAGGCCGCGCGCTCACTGTAGCTGCCGAAGCCGAAGCTGTAACCCTCGGGCTCAAAGGAGAAATAGAACACCGAACCCTCTTCGTTCTTCTCCCCGGAGCAGCGCAGGGTCAGCCACAGATGATCCTTCATGGGCCCGCGTCCGTAGAGCCGTCTTGCGTCCCGGTAAATGCGGGAGACGTGCAGCTTCCAGTCCCGCTTGGGATAGGCCTCCTGCATCCGCTCCAGAACCTCCTGGCCCAGCGCCTTAAAGGGCCGATCCACCAGTGTGAGAAATTCCTCCTTGTGCGCCTGAAACCAGGGCCGCTCGTTGTTGAACCGCAGCTCCCACAGAAATTCCCCCGCACCGGCGGGGAAACCTTCAAATTGCATGCTCTGATGCTCCTTTAATCGTTGTTCCGGATTCTATTTTAACTGAAAAGCTCCGTTTTCGCAAGGCGGGTTGGAGAAAAAGTTCGTTTTTTCAGACGATTTGAAGCAGATCAGAAAATTTGTCCAAATTATGAACAAAAAGATTGCATCTTATAAAAAACTTTTGTATAATATACGCATCTTTGGAAAAGGAGACTACCTATGATTCAAGCAATTGACAATGTGGTAAACGCAATCAGCGGTATTTTGTATAAGCCGTATATCATCCCGCTGCTCCTGATTCTCGCGGGTATCTACTTCACCATCCGTCTGGGCCTGCCGCAGTTCCGGCTGTTTGGCGAGTCCATCCGTGTGGTCAAGGAAAAGCCCGTCAACATGGGCTCCACCTCCTCCTTCGGCGCTCTGATGGTCTCCACGGCCTCCCGCGTGGGCACCGGCAACATCATGGGTGTCTCCACCGCCATCTGCTTCGGCGGCCCCGGCGCCATCTTCTGGATGTGGGTCACGGCCATCCTCGGCGGCGCCTCCGCCTTCGTGGAATCCACCCTGGCGCAGATCTATAAGAAAAAGAACCCCGACGGCAGCTTCTATGGCGGCCCGTCCTACTACATGGAGCACGCCCTCAAGCAGCGCTGGCTGGGCGTCATCTTCGCCATCGCCCTGCTGCTGACCTACGCCGTGGGCTACAACATGCTGGCGGCCTACAACACCCAGGACACC
>CAMHPQ010000006.1 GCA_946187035.1 uncultured Clostridia bacterium
ACGGCGAGACGCGCGAGCGCCTGATCGCCCAGATGGAGCAGATGTTTGACGCCGCTGAAGATGAACAGGCGCTGATCGAACAGATCGGCAGCCCTACGAAAGTGGCCGTCGCCCTGATCCGGTTTGCGGATACGAAGAAGGCAGAGGCCGCTGCGCCGGCCCCCGAAGCACCTGCGGAGCCGGAACCCGTTCAGGAGCCCGTGGCCGAAGCGGAAGAGCCCGAGGAGCTTCCCCTCCCCGAGGCCGAAGCCGAGACGCCGCTGCCTGAGGCGGAATTTGATGATGACGACGTGATGCCCGAGTCCGCTTACGACGAGGAGCTGCCCGAAGTCGAGGAAGTCGCGGTCGAGGAGCCCGCAGCGGAGGAAGTCGAGGCGGAGGCCGAGGCGTTCATTGACGAGACGCCCCCCGCGTCGGACGAGCTGTTGGCCGAAATCGAGAGCGCCGTCCTGCAGGAGACCGGCGAGGCCGTCCCTGCTGAGGAGGCCGACGCCATTGAGGCCGCCTTCGAGACCGCATTTACCGAGCCGGAGCCCGTGGAGGAGATTCCCGTGGAAGCCGAGTCCGCCGAGGCCGAGGCGTTCCAGGCGGAGGCGGAGGCAGAGGCCGCCAACGTGCCGGATCTGGCCGAGGCGCTGCGCCGGGCGGAAGAGAGCGACGGCGAGCCCACCTTCGATCCCGGCGAGGCAACGGCAGAGCCGGAGAGCGTCGATGAGCCCGAGGTGGAGACCCGGGTCATCGGCTGGCGCGTGTTCCTGTATCTGCTGATTCCCGGCATCGCGATCGGTCTTCCGATCTTCCTGGCATTGTTTGCAATCAGCCTGGTGCTGCTGGCAGTCGGCGTAGCCGCGGTTGCGGCTGCAGTCGGCGTGATCAGCTCCGCATTCGTTGGCTTCACCGTGGTGGCTGACCTGCTGCTGGTGCTCGGCGCCGGTCTGTCAGTCTTCGCCATCGCGCTGGTGATTTTGTGGTTCGCCATCTGGTTCCTGATCGCAGTCACCTTCGGGTGGGTGCGTCTGATCACCCGCGGCGGCGTGCGCTTCACCCGGAAGGAGGTGGCCGTCGAATGAGAAAGGCATGGAAGGTCATTCTGTATATCGCCCTGGCGATCCTGATCATCGGCGAGCTGATCCTCGGTGTGGGCCTGCTCATGGGCGGCAGCCCCGAGCGGGTTTGGGACACGCTCTACGAGCACTATGACGGCGACGCCCTGGTGGAGACCTGGAACACCCAGATTCAGCCCCAGCTGGAGCCCATTGCCGAGCAGTTTGGTCTGCAGGTTCCAACCGTTGAGATCCTGAGCGATGAGACGCCGGAACCCACTGCCACCCCGGCTCCCACCGCAACGCCGAAGCCCACGGCCACGCCCGCTCCCTCTGCGGAGCCCAGCGCCGCGCCCACCGCAACAGCAAATCCCTAAAAGCATCAAAAAACCTTCTCAGATTTCTGAGAAGGTTTTTTCTTATGTGAGCTGATCGGAGACGGCGGCAAACTGTTCGATGCTCAGCGCCTCGCCGCGGATTCGTTCCTCGAAGCCGCAGGCCGCAATGGCCGCTGCCGCCTGCTCCTTGGTTACGTCGTTGAGACCGGCGGAGAGGGCGTTCACCAGGGTCTTGCGCCGTTGATTGAAGGCCGCCCGCACCACCTGGAAGAAGCGTTTTTCGCTGTTCACAGATACCGGCGGCGTCTGGCGCACCTTCAGATGCACCACGCTGCTGGTGACCTTCGGCGCCGGCTGGAAGCAGCCCGGGGATACGTCAAAGAGGATCTCCGGCTCGGAATGCCACTGGGTGAAAACCGTGAAGGCGCCGTAGTCCGCTGTTCCCGGCCTTGCGCAGAGGCGATGGGCCACCTCCCGCTGCACCATCACAGTTACGGTATCAAAGCACCCGGCCTCCAGAAAGGCAGTCAAAAGCGGGCTTGTGACGTTATAAGGCAGGTTCGCGCAGACCGCGGGGCGCAGACCGGGGAAGGTCTCTCTGACCAGCTCCGGCAGGTTCTGCTTCAACACGTCCCCGAAGAGCACCTCGATGTTCTCGCAGCCTGCCAGGGTCTCAGCCAGCACCGGCTTCAGCCTTTCGTCCAGCTCCACCGCCAGCACCTTCCCTGCCCTTTGGGACAGCTCTCTGGTGAGGCAGCCCACCCCGGGGCCCACCTCCAGCACACCGGTCTTATCGTCCACGCCGGATTCCTCGGCGATCCGCTCCGGCACCCAGGCGGCAATCAGAAAATTCTGCCCCATGGCCTTGGAAAAGTGAAACCCGTGGCGGGTCAAAAGCGTCTTTAATTCGGAGGGATTGGTGAGTTCCATAAAAACTCCTTTCCGAAAATCAGGATGACACACGCGTCAGCCTGTGGTATGATCGTAACGAGGTGGAGAAGATGAAGAAAATCCTGCCGGCAGCCCTGGCGCTGCTGCTGTTGCTCTCCGGCTGCGGAAGAACCAGGCCGCCTGCACCAACACAGGAACCCCGGACGGTGCAGCTGGCTGCGGCCACGCCCAGCCCGACGCCTGCGCCGACACCCACGCCCACGCCGACGCCGGAGCCCACACCGGAGCCCGCCGACGACGCCATGGTCTACGTGAAGGACGTGGACCCCACCATTCGGGCGGAGCTGCTCTACGCCACCAGTCAGAACTGCTCCGGCGCGCCGATCTATGATTTCACGGAGCCGCAGCTGCGCTACGGGACGGCGAAAAAGCTCTCGGCTGCCCAGGCGATTCTGCGGGAGCAGGGCTACAGCATCCTGATCTGGGACGCCTGGCGTCCGCCCTGGGCGCAGTTCGTCCTCTGGGAGCGGTGCCCGGACGTCACCTATGTGGCAAACCCCTACACCGGCTACTCCAACCACAGCCGCGGCTGCACCGTGGACATCAGTCTCACGGATCTGGACGGCAACCCGGTGGAGATGCCCTCCGGCTTTGACGAGTTCACCGCCCTGGCGGACCGGGACTATTCCGACGTCTCCGCTGTAGCCGCTGAGCACGCCCAGCTGCTGGAGGACGCCATGGTCGCCGCCGGATTCAGCGGGTACATCGGCGAGTGGTGGCACTATGACGACACGGTGAGATATCCCGTGGCGGAGTAAATCATGTAAGGCCTCGCAGAGTTTCGCGGCTCGGATGCCGCGAAAGAGAATTTGATCATTTTGCCCCCGGAACTTGTTTCGGGGTGCAAAATACCGCTCGCGGAGAAAGAAGTTTTTCTTTCGCAAGTCATACTTGCGCCAAAAACTTCTTTCGCAGCGGGATTCCCTCGATTGAAATGCCAAAGCATTTCAATCGAAGATCAGCTCGAAGGCCTGTCTGCGGTTGTCATGGCCGGGCTCGCTGTTGATCAGGATGTTCCCGGCGAAGCGGCAGCCTTTGCGTTCCAGCAGGGCGCGCATAGCTTTATTCTTGCGGTGCGTATCCGTCCGAAGAGCGGAGGCACCGCGTTTTTTTGCCTCCGAAACGGCGAAGTCGATCACTTCCGAGGCCACAGAGGTGCCGCGAAAATCGCTCTTGACGGCGGCCCGGTGCAGGACGCAGTAGTCCTCCCCGCTGTGCCACTTGCCGTCGGTGATCTGGTCGTAGCCCGGCTCCGGGCCCATGGTGATGACGAAAAAGGCCGCGATCTCACTCTTGTGGGAGATCACATAGCAGTTGCCGTTTTCCATGTCCCGCTGAAAGACCGCTTCGGTGGGATAGTCCCCCTGCCACTGGTCCACGCGGTACTTTTTCAGGCTGTTTTTCGCCTGGCGCACGATCTCCATGATGGCGGGAAGATCTTTTTCCTCCGCCGGACGGCACTCCAGCGGATCCGTGAGCTTCCGGCGCTTTTTGTCCTTTTCAATCTCCTGCACCAGCTTTTGATCAGCGTCGCTGAGAGAGAGCTTTTCAAACATGTCCGGGCGCTTTTGCATGGTGCGCTCCAGACTCTTTTTCCGTCTCCAGTGCTCGATCTCGGCGTGGTTGCCGCCCAGCAGAACCTCGGGCACGCTGCGGCCCTCCCAGGTCTCCGGTCTGGTGTACTGGGGGTACTCCAGCAGCCCGTCCCAGTGGCTCTCGCCGGTGTAGCACTGCTCGTCAGACAGAACCCCCGGCACCATGCGGCAGACACAGTCTGCCACCGCCATGGCCGCGATCTCGCCGCCGGTGAGGACGAAGTCGCCGAGGCTGATCTCCTCGTCCACGCAGGCTTCGATGAACCGCTCGTCCACGCCCTCATAGTGGCCGCAGACCAGCACCAGATGGTCGTAATCCGCCTTCAGCTGCCGGGCCTTCGCCTGATTGAAGGGCTGCCCCTGGGGGGACATGTAAATGACTCTTGTCCGCAGCCCCTCGGCGTCGGAGAGGGCATGATCCAGACAGCTTTTCAGAGGCTGGGCGTTCATGACCTGGCCCCAGCCGCCGCCGTAGGGATAGTCGTCCACCTGCTTCTGCTTGTTCTCGGTGTAGTCCCGGATCTGGTGGCAGCGGATGTCCAGAATTCCCTTCGCCGCCGCGCGGCCCAGGATGCTTTCCCCCAACACGCCCTGAATGGATTCGGGAAACAGCGTCAGAATGTCGATGCGCATGGCTTACATCCCCTCGATCAAGTGTACGGTGATGCCCGTATCCGGGTCGATGTTCAGAATAAACTCCGGCACGTCGGGGATCAGGATCTCCCGCTCGCCTTTCACCACATAGACCTGCCCCTGGGGCAGATCCAGCACCTCAGAGAGCTGGCCCAGTTCGGCGCCCTCGTCGGATTTCACGGGAAGACCGATGAGATCCTGGACGAAGTAGCGCCCCGCCGGCAGCTTTGCGTCGGCCCGGTCGATGGAGACCACGCGGTTTTTCAGGGCCATGGCGGCGTTTACGTCCTCCACGCCCTCCAAAGCGGCGATCAGCTGGCTCTTGTGCACCCGGCTGCGCAGCACCTTGTAGGCCGTGCCGTCAATATAAAACGTACGGAACCGCCGGAGAAAATCCGCGCTGTCCGCCCACGGCACGATGCGCACTTCTCCGCGCACCCCGTGGGTGTTCACGATCTTCCCGGCTTCCAGATACGGATTGGTCATAGTATAATCTCCTTACAGGCTGACGCCTCGCAGAGTTTCGCGGCTCGGATGCCGCGAAAGAGAATTTGATCATTTTGCCCCCGGAACTTGTTTCGGGGTGCAAAATACCGCTCGCGGAGAAAGAAGTTTTTCTTTCGCAAGTCATACTTGCGCCAAAAACTTCTTTCGCAGCGGGATTCCCTCGATTGAAATGCCAAAGCATTTCAATCGAAAGAAAAGCGCTGTCCTGGACAGCGCTTTTCGTTTCGTGTCAGTCGAGGACCTCGACCGAGACCTTTTTGCCTTGCTTCTGGGCGACGGCCTTCATCAGGATCCGGATCTGCTTGACGATCCGACCCTGACGGCCGATGACCTTGCCCATATCGCCGTCGGCAACGCGCACTTCAAAGACGGTTTCCCCGTCGGCCTCGCGCTCGGTCACAGAGACCTCGTCGGGATGATCCACGAGGTTCTGCACGATATAGGTCAGAAGTTCTTTCATGTTGCGTCGTTACTCCTTAGCACATTACGCCTCAGCCTTGGCGGCAGCCTTCTTCAGCAGGCCGCGGACGGTATCGGTCGGCTGAGCGCCGTTGTCGATCCAGTACTGAGCACGCTCGGTGTCCACCTTGATCTGCTCGTCCTTTGCCAGCGGATCATAGTAGCCGATTTCCTCGATGCATCTGCCATCGCGGGGAGAACGGGAGTCGGCAACGACGATGCGATAGAAGGGATTCTTCTTCGCGCCCATTCTGCGAAGTCTGATCTTAACCATTTATTTCACCTCCATAAGTAATCTCTTTATATTCCCACACCCCAAAAGGTGAAGAAAGCAATCAGGGAAACGTTGGATGAATCGAAATGCGCAGATTGCTGAGCAGATTTTTCGACTGACAAAATCGAGAAATCGAAGGAATACTTTGTGTATTTCGAGATTTTAAGATGAAGTCAGGCGGGAAATATGCCAGCAAGATGTGTGCGGCGATTCGTTCAGCGTTATCCAAATCAGAAGCCCATCTTGCCGCCGAAAAGGCCGCCGAGGTTGCCCATGCCGGCGAGGCCCTTTTTGCCCTTGCGGCGCTTGCCCATATTGGTCAGCTGCCTGGTGAGATTCTGCATCATGTCGTACTGCTTCAGCAGACGGTTGATCTCCACCACGCTGGTGCCGGAGCCGGTGGCGATGCGCTTTTTGCGGCTGGCGTTGAGAACGGCGGGATTCTCTCTTTCATAAGGCGTCATGCTGAGGATGATGGCCTCGATGCGGCCCATGGCCTTCTCGTCGATGTTGGCCCCCTGGAGCGCCTTGGCGTCCATGCCGGGGATCATGCCGGCCACGTCCTGCAGAGAGCCCATGCCCTTGAGCTGCTGGAGCTGGTCGTAGTAGTCCGTCAGGGTGAATTTGTTCTGACGCAGACGCTCGGCCATCTCCTCGGCCTTTTTCTCGTCGAAGGCCTGCTCCGCCTTCTCAATCAGCGTGAGCACGTCGCCCATGCCGAGGATGCGGTTGGCCATGCGGTCCGGGTGAAATGGCTCGATCTGGTCGAGCTTCTCGCCGATACCCGCGAATTTGATGGGTTTGCCGGTGAGGGCCTTGATGCTCAGGGCAGCGCCGCCACGGGCGTCGCCGTCCAGCTTGGTGAGCATGACGCCGGTGATGTCCAGCATCTCGTCGAAAGTGGTCGCCGTGGCCACCGCGTCCTGACCGATCATGGCGTCGATAACCAGAAGGATCTCGGCCGGCTCCACAGCCGCCTTGATGTTCTGCAGCTCCTGCATCAGGGCTTCGTCGATGTGCAGACGGCCAGCGGTATCGAGGAACACCAGATCGTTGCCGTGCTTTCGCGCGTACTCCACGCCGGCCTTGGCGATCTCCACAGGGTCGCCCTGGCCCATCTGGAACACCGGGATGCCCAGCTGCTTGCCCACAGTCTCCAGCTGCTGGATGGCGGCGGGACGGTAGACGTCGCAGGCCACCAGCAGCGGGTTCTTGCCCTGCTTGCGCATATAGCCCGCAAGCTTCGCGCCGTTGGTGGTTTTGCCCGCGCCCTGCAGACCCACCAGCATGACCACACTGGGGGATTTGCTGGAGATGTTCAGCTTCTGGTTCTCGCTGCCCATGAGGGAGGTGAGCTCCTCATCGACGATCTTGATGACCATCTGCGCGGGAGAGAGACTCTCCAGCACATCCGCGCCGGTGGCACGCTCCGTGACCTTCTTTACAAAGTCCTTGACGACCTTGAAGTTCACGTCGGCCTCCAGCAGGGCGAGCTTGACCTCGCGCATGGCCTCTTTCACGTCGGCCTCCGTCAGTCTGCCCTTGCCGCGCAGACGCTTGAAGGCGGCGGATAATTTGTCAGAAAGGGATTCAAATGCCATGGAGTTTTCCTTTCCCGATTATGCTTGCCTGAGCTCTCCCAGCCGGTGGATGATCTCTCCGGCGAGGGCCTTGGCCTCCCCGTCGGTGATCTGCTCCAGTCTGGTGAGCTTCGATTCCACACCGCGGAGGATCTCCCGCTGGGCCTGAAACCTTGCGACCAGGCCGGTCTTTTCCTCCGTCTCCCGCAAGATGGCCTCGGCTCTGCGGATGATGTCCCACACTCCCTGCCGGGAGATGCCGGACGACTCCGCGATCTCCGCCAGGGAGAGGTCGGAATTGTAGTGGAGGTCGAAATATTCCCGCTGCTTGTCGGTGAGCAATTCCCCGTAAAAATCAAACAGCATCGTGCGCCATACCGTTTCCTCCGGCACCGTTTTCGCCCCCTGTGCAAAGCATTCTTCCTTTACAGCCTTTGCATTATACTCCTACTTGCAGTCGCTGTCAAGTATTTTTTCTTGGCAGACCACGTCGCAGGTCAATGCACCGTAATACCGCAGCATTTTCAGAGATGTCTCGTCGATCCGCTCCCCGCAGGTGAGGATCGGAACGGCCGGCGGACAGCTCACGGTGGGGGCCGCGAGGATGCGCCCGAGGCACTGCTCCAGCGGCAGGGTCTCGCAGGCGGAGAGCAGGGCCTGACGGATGGACATGACCCGCTCCGGCCTCGGCATGGCTGGCGGAGCCGCAGTGATTTCCGCCTTCAAAGGGATAGCGGACAGCGCAGCTTCGAGCCGCTGGAAATCCGACTCCGTGGTATTGGGCGAGACCATGAAAACGATGAAATCCGGGTCGGCAAACTCGCACCAGAGGTTTTGCTCCTGCAGAATCGCCGCCAGCTCTTCCCCGGTGTAGCCCCGCTTTTTCGGACAGAGGGTGAGCTTCACCGGTTCGTCGCCGAAGAGCGTCCAGCCGTCGGATTGGAGTTGGGTTTTCAGCTGATCCAACCGCGCTGCTGTCTCCTGCAAACGTTCTGGCCATTCCTCGGAGAGGGCTTTGTTCGCCAGATCCAGCGACTGCAGAATCAGATAGGACGGGCTGGTGCTGGCGAAGAGACCCATGGCTCGGTGGGCAGCGTCGATCAGTTCATTCGGGCAGGTTTTCCCGAAATGCAGATACGCCCCGCCGGTGAGCACCGGGAGGGTCTTGTGGGCCGAGTCGCAGCAGAGGTCCGCCCCCAGATCCGTGGGATGCCGGGATTCTGGGAGGAACCGCAGATAGGCACCGTGGGCGTTGTCCACCAGCAGCAGGGCGTGGTGCTTATGGCAGACCTCGGACAGCGCCTTGATATTCGCCGCGTGGCCCAGGTAGTCAGGAGAAGTTATGTAAACTAAACAGGCGCCGGACGCAGTGAGCTCCGCGTCCAGCATCTTGGGAGAAAGATCGCAGGTCAGAAGTCCGTCACCATACAGCCACCGGACTTGCAGATCCAGCAGCCCCGCAGCGGTGAGGAAGGCGCTGTGGGCGTTCCGGGCAGCCAGAATCAGAGGGTCTCTCCCCTGCCGCTTTGCGTACTGCATGCCTAGATAGAGCATGGCGCGGATGCAGAGGCTGGAGCCCTCGGCGCTGTAAACCGTCCGGGCGCTGCCGAAAAGGCGGGAAGCATTTTCCTCACTCTCACGGATGATCCCATTGGCGTGATACAGCACATCCGCCCCGGGGATCTCGGTGATGTCCAGCGGCTCCGGGCCCAGAACAGAAGCGCCCTTGTGGCCCGGCATGTGGAGCCGCGCGGCGTCGGATTCCGCGTAGCCTCGGACGAAATCACAGATCGGCGTGTTCATCGTCCCTCCGCGGCCCGGGCGGCGGCCAGCATGATGGCGCACTCCATTCGCTTTTTGAACAGGTCGCAGCCCGCCTCATAGACCCCGGTGATGCTGCCAGTGGCGTGGTAGGCGTTGGCCGCGCAGCCGCCGGAGCAGTAGAGTCTGGCCCAGCAGTCCCGGCACTCGGGCTTGGCGTAGACGTTGCAGGCGGCAAATTCGTTCTGCACCTCGGAATTGTCCAGACCGGTGAAGATGCTGCCCAGCCTGAACTTCTCGTCTCCCACGAACTGATGGCAGGGGTAGAGATCACCCCAGGGGGTGACGGCCATGTACTCCGTGCCGGAGCCGCAGCCGGAGACCCGCTTATAGATGCAGGGCCCGCCGCTGAGGTCGATCATGTAGTGATAGAAGGTGAAGGGTTTTCCTTCCCGCTCACGCTGGAGCATCAGCTCCGCCAGCTCCTCGTACTGCCCCATGACCAGCTCCTGATCCTCCTTGGTCAATGCCGAGGGATCGTCGGGGGCGCAGACCACCGGCTCCATGCTGAGCTCCGTGAAGCCCAGATCCAGCATCTGCTTGATGTCGTTCAGGAAGTCGGGGTTGTTGTGGGTAAAGGTGCCGCGCATGTAGTAGTTCTTCCCTTCTCTGGCGGCCACCAGCTTCTGAAACTTCGGCACGATCCGCTCCCAGCTGCCGTTGCCGGCGTAGTCCACCCGGAACCGGTCGTGGACCTCCTTGCGGCCGTCCAGGCTCAGCACCACGTTGGACATCTCTTTGTTGGCGAAGTCGATGACGTCGTCGTCGATGAGCATGCCGTTGGTGGTGAGGGTAAAGCGGAAGTGCTTGCCCACCTCCTTCTCGATGCTGCGGGCGTAGACCACCAGCTCCTTCACCACGTCGAAGTTCATCAGCGGTTCGCCGCCGAAGAAGTCCACCTCCAGGTTGTGGCGGGTACCACTGTGCTCCACCAGGAAGTCCAGAGCTCGCTTGCCCACCTCGAAGCTCATGATCGCACGCTCGCCGTGGTATTTTCCCTGGCTGGCGAAGCAGTAGGAGCAATTCAGGTTGCAGGTGTGGGCCACGTGGAGACACAGGGCCTTGATGACCCCGGCGCTTTTCGCCTTCAGATCCCCGGCGATGGGCTCGAAGGTGTCGGGGGCAAAGAGCTGACCGGCCTCCTTCAATTCGCAGATCTGGTCATAGCAGCGACGGATCTCCGCCTCGGTGACGGCGTCCTCCGCTGCGTACTTCTCCAGCATCGCAGCCTGGATCTCCGCATAGGGGTGATCCTCGAACATGGAAATCATATCATAGGCCAGCGGGTCAACCACATGCACCGCGCCGGAGCAGACGTCCAGAACGATGTTGTAGCCGCCGAGTTGGTATTGGTGAATCATGGTTGGTTCCTCCCGGAAAGTGCATGAAATAAGAGCGTGCCGGATAAAGCACGCTCTTATTATAATGATTCTTGCGGGTTCGTCAAGTGTCGCCGCTCGTCAGAGATTGATTCTCCATGCGTCGAAGGTCTGGATGATTTTGGCGGCCTGGGCGCGGGTGGCGGTGCCCTGGGGCTGGAGGGTACGGACATTGCCGTCCTCGAAGCCGTTGATGATGCCCACGCTCACCGCCCAGGAGATGGGATCCATGGCATAGGCGGAAACCTGGCCCGCATCCGCGAAGTCAGACAGACCCTTGCGGGAGTTGGTGTCATAGCTGGCGTAGTTGGCGTACCGGAAGAAGATCGTGACCAGCTGCTCGCGGGTGATGGTCTGGTCCGGGGCAAACTCCGTGGCGGAGATGCCGTTGACCACGCCGTTCACATAGGCCCAGGTGACGGCCTGGGTGTACCAGGTGCCGGCGGCCACGTCCCGGAAGGGATGATTCAGGCCGGTGACAGAGGGCTCGCCCACCATGCGGTAGAGCACCGTGACCAGCATGGCGCGGGTCATGGAGGCATTGGGATCGAACCGGGTGGCGGAGGTGCCGTTCATGTAGTCGTTGTAGGACACATAGCGGACGTTGTCATAGAACCAGTCGCCGGTGGACACATCCCAGTAGGGGTTCTGCCAGCTGCCGTCGGCCTTGGGCATGTACTCATACCGGAACTCGCCGCAGCGGGTGCACTGATAGGCGATGACGCCGCGGGTGCGGGTGGTGGACTCGGTGCGCCACTGCTCGTCCCAGGCATGGCCCAGGGCGTCCACGTAGCTGTCGTTGTCGATGAATTGCGCGCCGTCCGCCGGGCAGATGTAGGCAGTGTAGCCCTTTTCGGTGCAGGTGGGCGCAACGTCCTTTCGCTCGGTATAGGTGTGGACGTGGCCCTCACCGGAATAGGGGATCACGCCGACCTCCTCCTGGAGGCAGCGGGTGCAGACTCTGTGGCGGGAGCCGTTGGTGGTGGCGGTGGGCTCCACATCCACGATCCAGTCGCCCCAGTCGTGGCCCAGGGCGGGCAGACGCAGATTGCGGACGTCGCCGCAGTAGGCGCACTTGGTGTTTTTATAGCCGCTCTCGGTGCAGGTGGGCTCCTTCTGCTCGATGGTGCCGTAGTTGTGGCCGGTGGCCTTGATGGCCTCCACATGGACCTCGCCGCAGCGGGAGCAGGTGTACTCGACCAGACCGTCCTCGGTGCAGGAGTTTTCAAAGACGGTTCTGGTGGTGCTGTCGCCCTCGTAGTTGTGGCCCAGGGCCGGGGTGCGGGTGCCGTCCACGATGATGGTGTCGCCGCAGGCGCAGACCTTCATGGTGTAGCCGCCCTCGGTGCAGGTGGGCTCCACCACCTTGGTCTCATAGACGTGGGCGTCCGGAGCGCTGAGCTTGTGGATCAGCCGGGTCTCGGTCTCGCCGCAGACCGTGCAGGTGCGGCTGCGCTGGCCGTCGGTATCCTCGGTGGCCGGGGTCACGGTGGTCCAGGCGCCCCAGGTGTGGCCCTTGGCCTTGACGGTCTCGGTGTACCACTTGTTGCAGCGCTTGCAGACGAAGAGTCTGCTGCCGTCCTCGGTGCAGGTGGCGGGGCGGCCGCTCTCGTCGAAATCGTGGCCCAGAGAGGAGAGCGTGTAGGTATAGACTCTGCCGCAGTCGGTGCAGGTGAAGACCACGCTGCCGTTTTGGTCGCAGGTGGGCTCAGTGCGCACCTTGTTCCAGGTGTGGTCGTTGAGATAGCGGAACTCCACGTCGAAGCCGCTGTCCGTCTTGGTGATGTTGGTGCTGTAATGGGACACGGGGCCGATGTTCAGCTCGTAGGCGATGTCGTTGCCGGCGCTGTCCTTCAGCGGCAGACGGTCAAAGGTGACGCCGGAGGCGCTGGGATCCAGGTAGGCCTGGGCATAGACCTTGCCGCCGGCACTGAGCTCCAGATAGACGCTGCCGGGCCGATCCTCGGTGTAGGGCACGTCCTCATCGATCTGCTCGTTGGTCCAGTCGGTCTTGATGGCCACGGTGCGCATCTCGTCGGTGCTGAGCGCGCGGACGTCCACGACCTTGCGCACCACCAGGGTATTGCCCTGGAGATTCGGCACGGAGACGTTGGGATCCTCGATGCAGTAGGCGGAGCCGTCCGGCAGGGTGCTGGTGCAGGAGAGGAAGTAGGTGCCGAAATCCACCACGCCGAAGCTGATGTAGCCGTTTTCATCGGTGACTGCGGTGTAGGTCTTGGCGTTGCCGTTGGCATCGGTGCCGGAGAGCTTGAAGCTCTGGCCGGAGCCGATGTGCTCCCCGGAGCCGTCGTTGACGTAGAACCAGACCACGTCCTTGGTGTTGCTCAGGGAGGAACTGGCGTTGTTGGGGGCGGCGTTGCCCAGATAGTCATAGCTGCTGAACAGCGCGCCGCGGACGGCGTTGTACTGCCGATAGTTGTCGATCAGGTAGTGGTCGCTGTCCTTGGCGGCCTCCACCTCGATGCGCTGGGGCAGGGTCCGGATCCAGGTGGTGCCGCCGCGCAGGACCTGGAAGGTGCAGGTGACGATGGTGGTGATGGCAGAATTGTATTGGGCGGGGTTGGTGATGGTGCCCTTTTCAATATGGAGATCGCCGTTCCGGTCTGTCTCCGTGGCGTTCCCGAAGGTGGGATATTCCACCTTTTCCAGCTTCAGGCACTCGTCGTCATAGAGCACGTCCAGCCAGACGCGGTCCAGATCGTAGGTGCCGTTGATGCGGATGGCGTAGGAATAGGTGAAGGTCTCCCCCACCGCAACGCTGCGCTGCGAGCCGGATTTCACGTGCACCGTGACCGTATCGGCGGCGGAGACGCCAACCGTCAGCACGGAGAACACCATGATCAGACACAGCAGCAAAGCAAGACTGCGTTTCATCAAATCACTCCTTTTTCTGTCGCAAAGGTTTTTGTTTGATCCTTCCTATCATAGCAGATGGGAAGGGAATTCGCAATTGTAAAATATTTGAATGGCTTTTCGTTAAGGGGTCAAATTATAGTTTAACGAACAGAGTAAAAAACTTGTCATTGCGAACCAGTGACCGACGTCACCTGGTGTGGCAATCCGCATCCCCCGGCGGCGGAGTGGAAACTCGCAGAACGTTGAGATCAAACGGATTCGCCCTACTTCTAACAAAGAATCAGTCTGTACCGCAAGAGAACGGATTGCCACACCAGTGTGCGCACTGGTTCGCAATGACACTCTTTAGGTCTGGTGCAAAGAACAACTCGTTAAACACCAATTTACCGCTGGAATATGAAACCGAATTCACACTCCAAGCTCACCCCACCAGGTCGCGGTACAGGAACGTGACGGTCTGGGCGCGGGTGCAGGTCTGGTTGGGGCTGAATCTGTCGGCAGAAGTGCCGGTGGTGATGCCCTTCTGGGCGGCCCAGGCCACGGCGTCGGCATAGTAGGCGCCGGCGGGCACATCATAGAAGTGCGCCTGGCCGCCGGGCTCCCCTTCCAGACGCCAGAGGAAGGTTACGGTCTGGGCGCGGGTCAGGGTGGCGTTGGGGCTGAACTTCGTGGCGGAGGTGCCGGTGGTGATGCCCTTCTCCACGGCCCAGAGGACGGCGTCATAGTAATAGGCGCCGGACTTCACGTCGCTGAAGGGATTTTTCTCGGACTTCGGCGCGGGGCTGCCCATGGCGCGCCACAGGAAGGTGACAAACTGAGCGCGGGTGCAGCTGGCCTCCGGGCTGAATTTGGTGGCGGAGGTGCCGGTGGTGACGCCGTTCTCTGCGGCCCACATGACGCTCTGGGCGTAGTAGGCGCCGGCGGACACATCGTCAAAGCCGGTGGAGATCCCATTCAAAAAGCTCTTGATGGGCTCGGCGTCGTCGTCATACTCCGTGGAGGTGAAGCCCAGGTTCCACATGGGCAGCTGCAGGGCGTCGATCACACTCTCCATGGCGGAATAGCTTCTTTTGTCCCCGTTGATGACGCTGAAGCTCTGATCCTCCAGCAGATAGGGCTCGATGTTGCTGCCCTCGGGGCCGATGTAGATGGTCTCGGTGTAGGACATCTGGGTGTCGGCCACGAGACGCCCGCCCCGCAGGCTGTAGAGCGTGGCTTCGCCGGTGGTGACGATGGTCTCGTCAAAAATCTCCGGAGCGGCGCTGAAGGTCAGCAGGTAGGTCTTCCCGTCCCGGGTCGCCTGGCCCACATAGCCGGTGTTGCCGCCGGCCTGGGCATAGACGGTCTTGGGGGCCATAGCCTGCACGGCGCGGCCATTGGCGGTGGTGAAGACCTCCACAGTGGCGTTGATGCCGTCGTTCAGATAGAACAGCACCAGCTCGTCGCTGTCGTCGCCGTTCAGATCGCAGAGCATGGCCTCGCCGAAATTGGCGTCCGGATGCTCCGCCGCTCTGGCCTGCAGCACCGAGATGTACGGCGCGGGATCACCGGCGGCGAAGGCCATGGGCGCAAGGCTCACCACCATGCACAGAGCCAACAGCAAAGTCAATAGTTTTTTCATAACCATATCTCCTTTTCAATCTTCAATCAAAACAGGGACATCTGGTTGGTCTCCGGCAGATCGCCGAAGGCGCCCAGGTCGCGCAGCTGCTTCATGTGGGTCTGGCTCACCTTGGGACAGGCGATGGCGATCTCCTCCTCGGAGACGAACTCCCGTCCGCCCTCCCGGCAGCGCATGAGATCCATGGCTGCGCTCTCGCCCAGGCCGGAGATGGCCACAAAGGGCGGCAGCAGGGTGCCCTTCTCCCGGTCAGGGATAAACTTCGTGGCGTGGCTGCGGTTGATGTCGATGGGGGCGAAGGTGAAGCCTCTGAGATTGAACTCGTAGACCGCCTCCAGGGTCACCAGCAGATCGTCCTCCTTACTGGTGCGCTCCCGGTTCTGGAGCTCATGGATCTTGGATCGGACTGCAGCGAGACCGCCGCACATGATCTCCGCGTCGAAGGCGTCCTTCTGGCTTCTGCGGTAGAAATACGCGCTGTAAAAGGCCAGCGGCTCGTGGACCTTGAACCAGGCGATGCGGAAGGCCATCATGACGTAGGCCACCGCGTGGGCCTTGGGGAACAGATACTGGATCTTCGCCAGGGAGCCGATGTACCAGTCCGGAACGCCGTGGTCCCGCATGGTCTCCTCCCAGCCCTCCTGGAAGCCGCCTCTGGCCACCTTGCCCTTTCGCACGGCCTCCATGATCTTGAAGGAGAGCTTGGCGTCCACGCCGCAGCTGATCAGATAGAGCATGATGTCGTCGCGGCAGCCCACGGTCTGGGAGACGGTGGCGGTGCCGGAGGTGATCAGATCCTTGGCATTTCCCAGCCACACGTCGGTGCCGTGGCTGAAGCCGGACAGCCGCACCAGAACGTCGAAGGTCTCCGGCTGGGTGTCCACCAGCATCTGGCGTGTGAAGCCCGTGCCGAACTCCGGGATGCCGATGGTGCCGGTCTTGCCGATGATGGGGTCGTCGTCCGGCAGGCCCAGGGGCGCGGCGGACTTGAAGATGCCCCGGGTCTCGGGGTCGTCCAGCCGGATCTGCTTGGCGTCCAGGCCGGTCATATCCTCCAGCATGCGGATCATGGTGGGGTCATCGTGGCCCAGCTCGTCCAGCTTCAGGAGGTTGGCCTCCATGCAGTGATATTCAAAATGGGTGGTGATGATGTCGCTGTTGGGGTCGTCCGCCGGGTGCTGCACCGGGCAGAAGTCCGTCACGTCCATGTCCTGGGGGATGACCACCAGACCGCCGGGGTGCTGTCCCGTGGTGCGCTTGACGCCCACGCAGCCCTGGGCCAGCCGCTCCATCTCCGCCTTGGGGATGGTGAGATTCCGCTCCTCGGCGTACTTCAAAACATAGCCGTAGGCTGTCTTTTCCGCCAGGGTGCCGATGGTGCCGGCGCGGAACACGTGGTCGGAGCCGAAGAGCTCCTCGGTGTATTTGTGGGCCCTGCCCTGATACTCACCGGAGAAGTTCAGGTCGATATCCGGCACCTTGTCGCCGCCGAAGCCCAGGAAGGTTTCAAAGGGAATGTCGAAGCCGTCCTTGCGCATCTCGGCGCCGCAGACGGGGCACATCTTGTCCGGCATGTCCGCGCCGCAGCCGTAGCCCTTGCCGGACTCGAAATCCGAGTGCTGGCATTTCGGGCAGACGTAGTGGGCCGGCAGGGAGTTGACCTCCGTGATGCCGGAGAAATAGGCTACGATGGAGGAGCCGACGCTGCCGCGGCTGCCCACCAGATAGCCGTGCTCCAGAGAGTTGGCCACCAGCTTCTGGGCGGACATATAGATGACGTCGTAGCCGCGGGAGAGGATGCCGCCCAGCTCCTTTTCCACACGTTCGGTGATGAGGCTCGGCGGGTTTTCGCCGTAGATGGCGTGCATCTTGCCGTAGACCAGATCCTTCAGCTGCTGAGCGGAGTTTTCGATCTTCGGCGGGAACAGATCCTTGGGCAGCAGCTCGAAGGTCTCCACCGAGTCCGCGATGGCCACGGGGTTCTGGATGACCACCTCATGGGCCAGTTCCTCACCCAGATAGGCAAATTCATTGAGCATATCGTCGGTGGTGCGGAAGTACAGGGGCATGTCCTTGTCGGCGTCCTTGAAGCCCTTGGCGCCCAGCAGCACATGGCGGTAGATCTCCTGCTCAGGGTTCAGGAAGTGGACGTCGCCGGTGGCAACCACGGGCTTGCCCATCTTCCGGGCCAGGGCAATGATGCGGCGGTTCATCTCTCTTAAGCTCTCGTCGTCCCGCACCTCGCCGGACTCGATCAAAAACCGGTTGTTGGCCAGGGGCATGATCTCGAAGTAGTCATAGAAGCTGCCGATCCGCTCCAGCTCCGGCCAGCTCTTGCCGTGGAGCACCGCGTCGAACAGCTCCCCCGCCTCGCAGGCGGAGCCGATGATCAGGCCCTCGCGGTACTGCTTCAGGACGCTCTTGGGAACGGTGGGGTTTCTGTTAAAATATTTCAGATAAGACAGGGAGATGATCTCATAGAGATTTTTCAGGCCGGTCTTGTTCTTTACCAGAATGGAAATGTGCCGGGTTCTGCGGCGTCGGGTCAGCCTTTGGTTTACATAATCATTCAATTCTCTGAAATTATGTATACCTTTTTCCGCCAGCATGGGGACAAACTTCTCCATGATCCGCGCCACGACCTCCGCGTCGTCATAGGCGCGGTGGTGGCGGAAGGCGGGCAGGCTCAGCCGGTTGGAGACCGTGTCCAGCTTGTGGTTTTTCAGATCCGGCAGGATGGCCCGCGCCATGGGGAGGGTGTCCAGATAGACCGGGTGGAACTCCATCCCCGCCTGGCGGCAGGCGTCGGACATGAAGCCGGTATCGAAGTCTGCATTGTGGGCGATCAGCGGGGTGTCGCCGCAGAAGTCCAGGAACATGCGCATGGCCTCGGCGGGCTTGGGCGCGCCCTTGACGTCGTTGTCGGTGATGCCGGTGAGCCGGGTGATCTCATCGGAGATGGGCATGCCGGGATCTACGAAGGTGCTGAACTTCTCCAGAATCTCGCCGCCCCGGAACCGGACGGCGCCGATCTCGGTCATGGCGTTTTCAAACACCCGCAGACCTGTGGTCTCGATATCGAAGGCGATGTACTCCCGATCCAGGGGCATGTCCTCTCCCCCGTGGGCAGCCAGCATGGCGTCCTCGTCGTTGACCAGGTAGCCCTCCATGCCGTAGATCAGCTTGATGCCGCGCTTTTTCGCCGCCAGCCAGGAATCCGGGAAGGCCTGGGCCACGCCGTGGTCGGTGATGGCGATGGCGGGGTGTCCCCAGGCCGCGGCCTGAGCAATCAGGTCGCCGGGGTCTGAGAGGGCGTCCAGAGCGGAGAACCGGGTGTGGAGATGGAGCTCCACCCGCTTTTCCTCGGCGGTGTCCTCCCGCACCGGCTTCTGGCCCACCACGATGGCGGAGGGCTCCAGCACCATGTCGTTGTCGTATTTGCTGTAGTTGACGTTGCCCAGCACCTTGATCCACATGCCGGGCTTGACCTGTCCGATGACGCTCTGGTCCGCGTCGCCCCGGAGATATTGGGAGACGTGGATGGAGCCGGTGTAGTCCGTCATTTTGAAGCTGAGGATGGCGGCGCCGTTTTTCGCCAGCGACCGGCTGTCCTCGGCGAAGACCTCACCCTCCACCAGCACCCGGCCAGACTCCAGATCCACGTCCGAGAGCATGACCCGCTGGGCCTTGGGAGAGATGGGTCTGCCCATCAAAAGCCGCTCTTTGGGCTTGTCGTTGTTCTTTTTCACTTCCGGGTAGCTGGCGTGGATCACGGCCCCCTGGAGGCCGTAGCGCTCGGCGATCAGCCGCTCCAGCTGGCTCAGCTCCACCGGGGCGGGCATCTGCTGGAAAAAGGCCCGGATGTCCATGGTGAGGGTCTCACGCAGGATCACCACGCCGAGAACAGAGGCGTTCTCCAGCCCGCCGCAGCTGCCGCCGTAAATGGCCGCGTCCGGAAAGATATCTAAAAATGGGATTTTACCTTCTGCCATTTAGAGGTTTTCTCCTGTTCTGATGAACTCGATCAAAGCGTCGCAGAGCTGGTCGGCAGGATATTTGCCGATCACCTCACCCTTGGAAAACAGAATGCCGCTGTCCTTGCCGCCGGCGATGCCGTAGTCGGCCTCTCTGCCCTCGCCGAGACCGTTGACCACGCAGCCCATGACGGCCACGGTGATGTTCCGGTCGATGCCCTGGAGCCGGCGATCCACCTCGTTGGCGAGACCGATCAGGTCAATCTGGGTCCTGCCGCAGGTGGGGCAGCTGACGATGCGGACGCCCTCTTCTCGAAGGCCCGCAGCCTTCAAAATCGAAATTCCGGCGCGAACCTCCTCCACGGGGTCCGCCGTGAGGCTGACGCGGATGGTGTCGCCGATGCCCTCACTCAGGAGGGTGCCGATGCCCACGGCGGAGCGGATCATGCCGTCGTAGACCGTGCCCGTCTCGGTGACGCCCACGTGCAGCGGGTACGGGAAGGTCTCCGCCGCCAGCCTGTAGGCCGCGATGGTCAGCGGGACGGTGGAGCTCTTCATCGAGAGCGCAATGTCGTCGAAGTCATAGCGGTTTAAGAGCTCGATGTGGCCCTTGGCGCTCTCCACCAGAGCCTCGGCGGTGGGGTGGCCGTATTTCTCCAGCAGCCGCTTTTCCAGACTGCCGCCGTTGACGCCGATGCGGATGGGGATCTGCCGCTGTTTGCAGGCCTCGGCAACCTTTCGGACGTTGTCCGATTCGCCGATGTTCCCGGGGTTGATGCGGATCTTGTGGACCCCGGCCTCGGCAGCCCTGAGGGCCAGCCGGTAGTCAAAGTGAATGTCCGCCACCACGGGGATGGGCGAGGCCTTCACGATCTCCGGCAGGGCCTCCGCAGCCTCATTGTCCGGCACCGCCACGCGGATGATCTCGCATCCGGCGTCGGTGAGTTTTTTGATCTGGTCGATGGTGGCCTTGGGGTCGGAGGTGCGGGTGTTGCACATGCTCTGCACCGCCACCGGGGCGCCGCCGCCGATGGGCACGCCGCCGACCAGGATTTGTTTCGTATCTGAATGCTTCATAGGGTTCTCCTGACAGGAAACGCTGAATCAATCGAAGTGCGCCGATTGTTGAGAAGATTTTTCGTCTGACAAAATCGAAAAAACGCAGGAATACTTTGTGTATTTCAAATTTTTGAGATGAAGTCAGGCGAATAAGATTCCAACAAGATGTGTGCGGCGATTGGTTCAGGGTTTCCTCATTTGTAAGTTTTCACAAGCTTTTCAATGGCGTCGGCCAGGGCGTTGAGCACCTTATTCGGTCTGCCCTCGGCAGAGCGGATCAGCTGGGTCAGCGCCTCGAGCGCCTGCACCAGACGCTGGTAGGCCGGGCTGGTTCTGCGCTGCTTGGTGGTGGTCTTGACGCTCTCATGGGCAATGGGCTTCGGCTGGGCCTCAAAGACGAAGCTGCCGGCGGCCAGATCGAACTCCGTGCCGCT
Source organism: uncultured Clostridia bacterium (assembly GCA_946187035.1). Lineage (GTDB taxonomy): Bacteria > Bacillota > Clostridia > Oscillospirales > Oscillospiraceae > CAG-103. The sequence goes on from CAMHPQ010000006.1 coordinate 20,546, forward strand.
GTATGGGGCATAGGCGTGGTAGCCGTGCTCCGATCTCAGGCATTCGGTGAATTCCCTGCAGGCGTCGTCGTCGCCGTGGTTCACAAAGACCATGCCGGGCTTCGGCTCCATCTGATTCAGCCAGTCCAGCAGTCCCGCCTTGTCCGCGTGGCCGCTGATGCCGGCAAGAGCGGTGATCTCCGCGTTCACGGCGATCTCGTCCCCGAAGAGCTTAACGCTTTTCGCGCCGTCGTGGAGGATGCGGCCCAGGGTGCCCACCGCCTGATAGCCCACGAAGAGCACCGTGTTCCGGCTGCTCCAGAGGTTGTATTTCAGATGGTGGCGGATGCGGCCGGCGTCGCACATGCCGCTGGCGGAGATAATGACCTTGGGCTCCTTGTTCTGGTTCAGGGCCATGGACTCCTGCTGGGAGGTGGTGGTGCGCAGATCGTCGAACCAGAGGGGGTTCTCCCCTTTCCGGATCAGGGTTTGCATCTCGTCGTCCACGTAGGTGGTGTCGGTCTGCAGGAAGATGCCGGTGGCCTCGTTGGCCAGGGGGCTGTCCACATAGACCGGGAAGTGGTCGTGGCCCTGCACCAGTCCCTCGGATTTGATCTGCCGGATGAAGTACAGCAGCTCCTGGGTTCTGCCGATGGCGAAGGAGGGGATCACCACGTTGCCCCGGCGGTCCAGGGTCCGCTGGATGATCTCCGCAAGGGCGGCGGCGTAGTCCGGCGGCGCCTCGTGGAACCGGTTGCCGTAGGTGGATTCGATGACCACATAGTCCGCCCCCTCGGGGGTCTGGGGATTTCGGAGGATGGGCTGGTTGGCGTTGCCCACGTCGCCGGAGAAGACGATCTTCTTTTCGGTCTCCCCTTCCGTGAGCCAGACCTCGATGCAGGCGCTGCCCAGCAGATGGCCCACGTCGGTGAAGCGGATGTCGATGCACTCCTCCACCTGCATGCGCTCGTTGTAGGCGCAGGGGTGCAGGAGTTTTAACAGGCCCTCCACGTCCTCCATGGTGTACAGCGGCTGCACGGCGGGCTTCCCCGCGCGCTCGGCCTTTCGGGTCTTGTAATCCGCCTCGGACTGCTGGATGTGGGCGGAGTCCTTGAGCATGATGTCGCAGAGGTCGCAGGTGGCCTGGGTGGCGTAGACCGCCCCCCGGAAGCCCTCTTTATACAGCAGCGGCAGCAGGCCCGTGTGGTCCAGATGCGCGTGGGTCACAAGCACGAACTCCAGCTCGTTTGCCGCCACGGGGATGGGGATGTTCTCGAACATATCCTTCCCCTGCTCCATGCCGCAGTCGATGAGGCCCGCGTGGCCGCCCACCTCCAGAAGGGTGCAACTGCCTGTTACCTCGTGGTTGGCGCGGATGAATGTCAGCTTCATGGTATTCGCCTCATTTTCCCGCCAGAACGGCGTCCTTGTCGATGACGGCCTGGGCCGCCTGCTGAACGGCGGTCTCAAAGCCCAGCTTTTTCAGTACGTGTACGCCCTCGATGGTGCTGCCCGCCGGGGAGCAGACCTGATCCAGCAGGGCGATGGGGTGCTCGTCGCTCTGTTTCGTCAGCATGGCGGCGCCGATGGTGGCCTGACAGGCCAGGGCTTCCGCCAGCTTTTTCGGCAGGCCCGCCTTGACGCCGGCGGAGGCCAGCGCGTCGATGTAGAGATGCACAAAGGCGCCGGAGGAGCCCGCCATGGCCGTGAAGGCGGCGAACTGCTGCTCCGGGATGTCAAAGACCTCGCCCACGGAGCGGAACATCCGCCGCACCAGCTCGGTCTGCTCCTCGGTTGCGGCAGCGTTGGGGCAGATGGCGGTGGCCGCCTGGCCCACTCTGGCGTTGATGTTCGGCATCACGCGAACCACGGGGACCGCTTCTCCGAATGCCTCAGCGTAGAATTCCAGCGGTCTGCCGGCTGCGATGGTGACTACCTGCTTTTCCGGCGTCACCAGATCGGCGATGCCCGGCAGCACCTCCGGCAGCATCTGGGGCTTCACACCCAGCACCAGCACGTCCGCCGCCTCCGCCACGGCTCTGGCGCTCTCCATGGGTTTTAATCCGATTTCCTCTTGAAGAACCTGGGTCTTGCCGAAGCTGCGGTTAAAGCCGCAGAGGGTATCGTCGGCAAATTCTCCGCTGCGGTGCATCCCTCTGAGGATGGCGCCCGCCATGTTGCCCAGTCCGATGAATCCGTAAATCATAGAAACCGCTCCTTCCCAAATACTTTTATCACATTTTATAGTATAGCACAAAACCATGCGGCAGAAAAGACGGTTTTTTCGGTTTTCAGACTTGCAATTCCGCGGGGGTATCTGTATAATTTAAGTTGCAGAATTCTCAAATTGAGGAGGTTCTCCCATGCTGCATTTTCAGAATGATTATTCCGAGGGCGCCCACCCCAGAGTGCTGGAGGCCCTGCAGAACGTAAACACGACCCCCACCACCGGCTACGGATGCGACGAGCACTGCAAGGCCGCCGCTGACCGGCTGAAGGAAGTCTTCGCCTGCAGAGACGCGGACGTGCACTTTCTCGTTGGCGGCACCCAGACGAATCTGACCGCCGCTGCCGCCTTCCTCCATCCCTGGGAGGCCATGATCGCCGCCGATACCGGCCACGTCTGTGTCCACGAGACCGGCGCCATCGAGGCCACAGGCCACAAGGTCTGCAACCTGCCCGCCGTCAACGGCAAGGTGACGCCCGAGGCTGTCCGGAAGCTGGTTGCGGAGCACCGCACCGGCGTGGAGGAGCACATGGTGCTGCCGCGGCTGCTGTATGTCTCCGACTCCACGGAGCTGGGCACCATCTATGTAAAGAAGGAGCTGGAGGCCCTCCGCGCAGTCTGCGACGAGCTGGGCTTGCTGCTGTATCTGGACGGCGCCAGAATGGCCGCCGCCCTCACCGCCGAGGGCAACGACCTGAAGCCCGAGGACTTTGCGCAGCTCTGCGACGCCTTCTATGTGGGCGGCACGAAGAACGCCCTGCTCTTCGGCGAAGCGCTGGTCATCGTGAACGACAGTTTAAAACCCTTTGTCCGCAACGTCATCAAGCAGCGGGGCGGCATGCTGGCCAAGGGCTGGCTGCTGGGCGTGCAGTTCGAGGCGCTATTCCGGGACGAGCTCTGGCTGGAGACCGCGAAGCACGCAAACGAGCAGGCCCAGAAGCTGGCGAAGGGTCTCAGCGATCTGGGCGTGAAGTTCTACATCGACTCCCCCACCAACCAGATCTTCCCCATCTTCACCGACGGGCAGGTGGAGAAGCTGAAAAAGTTCGTGGCCTTCGACTTCATCGCCAAGGTGGACGAAAGCCGCTCCGCCGTCCGGTTCGTCACCAGCTGGGCCACCCCCGAGGAAAACGTGGACTTCCTGCTGCTGGCCATCCAGAGAGTGCTGTAATAACCTATTTCCCATCCAAATAAAAAAACATGCCGCCCGCGGGCGGCATGTTTTTTATGTCAACTGATTCAGATGATATTCGCGTCGATGACGGCGTCGGGGTAATCCCGCTTATGGCAGGTGAACAAAATGACCTGCCGCTTCTGGGCGATCTCATGAAAGAGCTCCATGGCCCTTCTGGCCCGCTGGTCGTCGAAATTCACCAGCGTGTCGTCCAGAACGATGGGACAGGGCTCTTCCCCCTGCAAGGTCAGCTCGCACATGGCAAGCCGCACGGATAAATACAGCAGATCCGCCGCACCCGCACTGAGGTAGGCGGCGCTTCTGGGGGTCAGGTCGCCGGTGCGTCTGGCGCTGGCGGCGAAGTCCCGGGTCAGGGCCACGCCGTCGTAGCGCCCCTCGGTGAGAAAGTCCATATATTCCGCCGCCTGCTCCGCCAGCTTCGGGGAAAACCGGGTCTGGATCTCCGCGTCGGCCTCCTGCAGCGTGTCGCAGGCCAGCTGAATGGCGGCATACTGGGCCTCCAGCAGATTTTTCTGCTGCCGCAGGGTCTGCAATTCGCTCTCGATGGCCATGGGATCCCCGATGGCGTCCACCGCGCCGGTGAGCTTCGCCTGCTCCGCGCGAAGTCTGCCGCAGAGCTGCTCCAGGGCCTGCTTCTGGCGGAAATAGGTGGCTGCCTCGCCGTCGCCCCGCTCGAAATCCAGGGCGTGCAGCAGATTGTCGTGGACCTCCGCCTGATGCTCTCTGGCGTCCTCCACCAGCGCAGAGGATTCCTGCTCCGTCTGCATGGCGGCCCGGCAGGCCCGATAGGCTGCCCGGTGGGTCTCGGCCTCCAGAAAGATGCCGTTGATGTTCTTCGCGTCATACTGCCGGAGGATTCCCCGGAACTGCTCCAGGGCCTCGGCGGCCTTTTTCCGCTGGATCAAAAGCAGAATCAGCAGAACCACAGCCACCACCGCCAGCCCGGCGGCCACATAGTAGAGCACCGGCTTCACCAGATAGCCCAGCACCGCGCACAGCAGCGCCAGCACCAGTGCCCCTACCCAGAGGAAGGGGACGCCGGTTTTTTTCGATTCCCGCAGGGCCTGTCTCGCCCGCTCCGCGTCCTGCTCCACCTGCCCTGCCACCTTGTCCGGGTCCGTGACGCCGAACCGGGTCTGCTCCAGGGCGGTGCGCTTTTTCGCCGCGTCCTGTCTCGCGGCGGCAAGACTGTCCTCCAGCTGCTGCAGGTGCGCCTTCTCCTCCCCCATCTGGGCGAGGGCGGTTTTTCGCTGCCGCTGGCGGGCGTCGTTCATGGAATTGGTGAGCCTTTGAATCTCCCGCTGGTTTTCCTCCAGCTCCCGTTCCAGCAGCGCCCGGCGGTCCGCGTTCTCCTGCAGCCGCTCCAGCTTTTCTTCCTGGAGGGCGATCTCTCTCTCGATCTCCGGCAGAGCGCCCCGGCTGCCGCTTCGGCGTTTCCGCTGCCAGCTGCGAAGCTGGGAATCCGCCTCCGACCAGGAGCAGCTTTCCTCTCCGGAGGTGACGATGGCGGCAATTCTCCGCTCCAGCTCCGGGGTGCCGGTGACGCCGACGCTGCCCTGGCCGATGAAGGCGGTTCTGGAAAAGACCTCCGCCGTGGCCCCGGTGAGCTGCTCGCCCGCGTCCAGAGCGGTGAGCTCCGGCACCGGGATGTCCGTTCCGGTATAGACCGCCGTGAAGTCCCGCATGGGGGCGCGCTCAGAGGGGGTGGTGCGCCGAAGGGTGATGTCCTTTCCCCCGTGGGTCAGCCGGATTTCCCCCTCCATGGGGGCGCCGCTCCAGGGGGCGTATTTGGTCTTGTCCGGCAGCTGGCCGTTTTTGCCTCTCTGGCTGGTATCCACACCGTAGAGCATGGCCTTCAGGAAGGCGCACCAGGTGCTCTTGCCGCTCTCGTTGGGGGCATAGATGATGTTCAGCCCCTCGCCCAGCTTCAGTTCCTCTCCGGCCAGAGTGCCGAAGGTGGCTTTCATTTTGTGGATGATCAAAGGGGAAACACCTCCTCGTCCCGGCTCAGGGCCGCAAGACCCCAGCGGGCAGCCTGCTCGATCTTCTCCCGGGTCTCGCTGTCCTCAGCGGCGTCCAGCTGCTGCTTCAGCCGTCTCAAAAACAGGCCCCGGAGGGTGTCCTCATCGGCGTGGGCCCAGAGATCGGCGCGGAGTCTGGTCTCGTCCCGGAGATCCAGGGCGAACACCTTCCCCTCCAGCGCACGTCTGAGGCTAGGCAGCGAGGGCGCCCGGTCACATTCCCCGGTGAGGATCAGTCTGAAAATATGTCTGGCGCTGTCCTCCGGCAGAGCGGACAGAACCGCGTCCACAGGGTCCTGACGCTCCACGTTCACCCGCAGCCGCTCGTATCGTCTGCCGCCCAGAGGCAGGAACGCCGCCTTCACATGGCCGGGCTCCGCCTCCGCCAGAATGACGCCCTTTTCGCCGCACTCGTCGAAGCCGCGGCCCTCGGTGCAGCCTGGCCAGGCGTAAAAGGTGTTGCCCGCCCGCTGCAGGCCGCTGTATTGATGGATGTGGCCCAGGGCGGCGTAGTCGATGCCGCTCATGGCCAGCTCGTCGGTGGAGATCGGATTGTAGGCCGAGGCGGGGTTTCCCACCTCGCCATGGAGGCAGAGGAGCTCCAGACGCTCCCCCGCTCTCTGGGCGTGGAAGCCTCGCAGCAGCGCTCCGCAGCGGCGGTCAGTGAAGCCCGCGCCCCAGACCCGCACGTTCAGCTCCGGCAGATCCACAGGGGTCAGCCGGGGCTGGGTGAAGATATGTACGTTCTCAGGGAATCGGATCCGGGCGTAGGGGCTGTTGTTGCTGTAATAGTCGTGGTTCCCCGGCGCTAAAAACACCTTTGCCGCGCAGCCCTCGAAGACCTCCGAGAGCATCCGCGCCGTCTCCGGATAGGCGCTGTCGGAGTCCAGCAGGTCGCCGGAGAGCAGGATGATCTGCGCCCCGTGCTTTTCCGCCAGCTGCGGAAGCTCCCAAAGCAGGGACCGCTGCTCTTCCCTTCTCCGGGCCGCCAGCCGCGCGCCCAGGGCCTCAAAGGGCGAATCCAGATGCAGATCCGCCGCGTGCAGAATCCGAATGCTCATCGGATCCGCAGCGTCTCCGCGCTCCGGCAGAGGCCGGTTTCGGAATCGATGACGAAGATCGCGCCCTCCAGCTTGCAGGCTCCCATGGCGGCGTCATAGCGTCTCGGCGGGTCGCCCAGGAAGCGTCCGATGCTCTGCTCCGGCTCCACGCCCAGAACGGATCTGGCCGGACCGGTCATGCCGAGGTCGGTGATGTAGCCGGTGCCGTCCTGCAAGACCTCCGCGTCCGAGGTCTGCACGTGGGTGTGGGTACCCCAGACCGCGCTGACGCGGCCATCCAGATAGAAGCCCATGGCCCGCTTCTCGCTGCTGCCCTCGGCGTGGAAATCCACCAGAACCACCTTGCAGTCGGTCTGGCTCAAAATATCGTCCATGGTGAGGAAGGGATTGTCCGTGGCGGTGTCCAGAGTGAATTTTCCCAGAACGTTCGCCACCACCACCGGGACGCCGCTCCTGGTCTTGTATTCCGCCCAGCCGTAGCCCGGGCACTGGGGCGCGTAGTTGGCCGGACGCAGGATCCGCCGATGGCTCTCCAGATAGGGCTGCAGCTCGTAGCGCACCCAGGTGTGGTTCCCCAGGGTGATCACGTCCGCCCCGGCGGAGAAGATCTCGTCCGCCTGCTTGGGGGTCACGCCCACCACGTTGGCGTTCTCGCCGTTGACCACGCAGAAGTCGATCTCGTATTCGCTTTTCAAAGCCTTCAGCCGCTCTTTTAAAAACTGCAGGCCGGGCACGCCGAAAACGTCGCCCACCGCAAGGACTCGAATATCCATTCCGATCCTCTTTTCTCTTTTTAATATCTATTTTTGTATTATACCATATTTCGGCCAAAAGAATCAATCCTGTCTGCATGTATCGCCGGGGCAGCATCCGGGCATACTGGATCCGGAGGCGATGAACATGTTCAAATCGATGAAATGGCTGCTGGTGGGAATGGGGATCTCCGCGGCGGCAATGCTGGCCATGCAGAAAAATCCCCGGCTGAAGCAGACCATGGAGGACGCGGCTCAGACCGTCACGGACAAGGCGGAAGACCTGAAAAACAATCTCGGAATGTGATCGGAGTGCAGAATTCCCGCGCCGAATCAAGGGTTTTTTCTGTTTTTAAAATTTTTTTCAAAAAACCCTTGCATTTCTATCCGCGCTGTGCTAATATACTAAGGCACTTGAGCGAGAGCCAAGGCATTTGAGCGAGCGCCGTTAGCTCAGCTGGATAGAGCGTCTGGCTACGGACCAGAAGGTCAGGGGTTCGAATCCCTTACGGCGTGCCAAGAATCGGGAGTCTCATTGAGACTTCCGGTTTTTGTTTTCATCTGAAAATGAAAGGAAGAAATGAAATGAAAAAGATGCTTTCCCTGCTGCTGGTGGCTCTGATGGTTCTGTCTCTGGCCGCCTGCGCAGCAAAGACCGCTCCCGCCGGCAGCGAGGCCGCCGAATCTGACGGCCAGAACCCCGTTATGAACTTTGTGGGCACCTACGGCTGCGAGCGCGCCACCATGATCGTTGAGTGCAAGGGCGCCGATGAGGCCCAGTTCACCGTCACCTGGAGCGGCAGCGCCGCCTCCCACGCCGAGTGGACCATGAGCGGCAAGCTGGACACCGACAAGCTCACCGTGGACTACACCGACTGCGTGAAGAAGGAAGTGACCTTCAACGAGGACGGCTCCGTGGCCTCCGAGGACGTGATCTATGAGGACGGCACCGGCACCATCACCTTCTCCCCCGAGGACAACAGCCTCACCTGGAACGACGCCATGGAGCACGTGGCCGACGACATGGTCTTCGTCAGCGGCGCAGCCCCCGAGGCCGCCGATTACAGCGGCGTCACCGCCATGCCTGCCGGCGATGTGGAGGCCTTCGCCGCTCTGCTGAAGGGGGCCTACCTGAACGAGGAGTGGAACGTCATCGCCGAGTATGTGAAATATCCCGTCATGGTCAACGGCGTCGCCATCGAGGACGAGGCCACCCTGCTGGAGACTCTGAACAGCATGCACGTCTCCGACGCCTCCTTCAGCGCCATGACCCAGGAGACCTGCACCAATCTGTTCTTCAACGGTCAGGGCATCTGCCTTGCCGACGGCGCTATCTGGATCCTGGACCCCAACTACATGACCGACAAGACCCCTGAGCTGAAGATCATCACCATCAACGGTGTGGAGTGATAACGCACACATGAAAAACGCCCGACATTGTCGGGCGTTTTGTTGTTTGGATGGTCTTATGCGGTGATGCTGAGGTCCGTGCACATATCGCCGAGGCCGAAGAGCTCTGCGGATTGCACGGTGAGGTTCTGGATGCCCGCCTCCACGTCAAAGTCGTCGCCCCGCTCCACATCCTGATCAAAATTGATCTGATAGCTGAACATGCCGTTGTCCAGCAGCACGGCCAGAACGTCATCCTCCGACCAGTAGGAGCCGTTGATCACCCAGCCGTCATCCAGCAGATCCTTTCCGGTCTTCCCGGCGAGGGCGTCCAGCTGATCCTGAGGCAGAATGGCGGGTGTCAAATCCTCTACGATGCTCAGGGGCAGATCGCCAATGAGATCGACCAGCTGCGCGTCAGAATCCGAGTCGCCGGAGAACAGGACGTCGTCGATCTGCTGCTCCAGCTCCGGCGTCAGATCCGCCGCCACGCGGGTGGCCGCGCCGTCCTGATAGAAGCAGTAGACGTAGTGCTCCGAGTCCCAGGAGGCGACGGACTGCCCGTCCTCCGCGGCCCGGAAGGCGTCATTCAGGGTCTTCAGCTCGGTCACAGCCGTCCCGGCTTCATCGGAGGAGCCGGAGGATGCGGGAGCGCCGCCGCAGGCGCAGAGACTCAGAACCAGCAGGGCGCTGAGCAGAAACGCAATCGTTCTTTTCATGGTTTCTCCTTTCCAAATCCATACAAAATTGGATATTACCAGAATCAATGTACCACGGTTTCATTATTATGTCAACCTATTCCCGATCAGATCCATATAGAAAAATCCGGACTCAACTGAGTCCGGATCTTATAGATATCTTAGTAGTAACGCTTATTCTTGTTCTTGCGAGCAGCCTCGGATTTCTTGCGGCGCTTCACGCTGGGGCTCTGGTAGTACTCCTTCTTGCGAAGATCGGACATAACGCCGGCCTTGGCGCAGCTGCGCTTGAATCTCTTAAGAGCGTTGTCCAGAGACTCGTTTTCCTTGACATGGACTTCAGACATCTATTTTCCCTCCCTCCAAGTACACCTTGCGGTGCTTTCAGGGCCAATCGCGTGGCTTAACGGAGATATTATACAGTCTTTTCCCCATAATGTCAAGAACTGATTTTCTACGCAGGAGAAAAAAGAGACAGCGGGCGCACCGCCGGTTTTTGGGATGCGCCCTGTCGATTCGTGTTTATTTCACGGTCAGTGTGACCGCTTTGGTGGTAATGGTCTGGGTGCCGTCCGTGATGACGCAGCGGTACTGGTAGCCGTTGCGAGCGGCGCTGGCCACCACATTCAGGGTCGCGGTGTTGTAGCCGTCGGTGGCGCTGGAGCTGTTTCTCCACACTCCCGTGGCCGGGTTCTTATACTGCCACTGGTAAGTCAGACCAGAGCCCGTAGCAGCGACTTTGAAGGTCGCCGTACTGCTCTTCGCAGCAGTCACATTCTTCGGCTGGGTCTTAATGGCGAAGACCGTCAGATTCGCCGCATTGCTGGTCAGCTGGTTGCCGTTTGCGTCCGTCACGATGCAGCGATACTGGTAGCCATGCCGGTTGGTGGTGCCGCTGACGCCCTGCACCGTCAGGGTATTCGTATTGTAACCCTTGGTAGCGCTGGAGCAGTTTTTCCAGACGCCGGAGCTGTTCTTGTACTGCCACTGGTAGCTCAGGCCGGAGCCCGTGGCGGACACCTTGAAGGAAGCCGTTCCGGTGTTGACGGCGGTGGCGGCCTTCGGCTGGGTCTTGACGGCAAAGACCGTGAGGGTCGCGGCCTCGGAGGTCACAGTGTTTCCGGCGCCGTCCGTGATGACGCAGCGGTACTGGTAGCCGTTCCGGTTGGTAGTGCCGCTGACGCCTGCAACCGTCATAGTGGCCTTATTGTAGCCAGTCGTGGCGCTGGAGCAGTTTTTCCAGACGCCTGTGGCTGGGTTTTTGTACTGCCACTGGTAGGTCAGACCGGAGCCGGTGGCGACCACTTTGAAGCTGGCCGTGTTGGCATTCACCGCGGTGGAATTCTTGGGCTGGGTCTTGATGCCAAAGACCGTCAAAGTCGCGGAGTCGGAGGTCACGGAATTCCCTTCGGCGTCCGTCACGATGCAGCGGTACTGGTAGCCGTTTCGAGCAGCAGTGGCCTCTACGATCAGGGTGTCGGTGTTGTAGCCCACGGTGGCGCTGGAGCTGTTTCTCCACACACCGGTGGCGGGGTTGTTATACTGCCACTGATAGGTGAGATCCGCGCCCGTGGCAGAGACGGAAAAGACCGCGCTTTCCCCCACCGCTCCGGTGACGTCCACCGGCTGGCTGGCGATGGAGAGCGCTGCAGGCGCGTCGTCCGTGCAGTGGAGCGTCACATTGGCGAAGAAGCCGCCGTCATCGCCTATGGATATTTTGTCCCATTGTGCCCGAGTTCCCTGATAATAAATGTCCTTTACCGACCAGCACAGGAACGCGTAATCACGGATCGTGGTAACGCTGGCGGGGATGGTAACCGTTTTCAGGTTTTCCATCGGATACACAAATGCATTCCAGCTGATGACGGTTGTGCCTTCGGGAATGGTGTAGCTCCCGCTCATGCCGGCAGGAACCAGAATCAGTGTTGTCAGATCCTTCGTAAAGAGAACACCGTCCTGCTCTGAATAATCCGTATTCCCCGCTGCCACATGGATCGCGGTCAGACCGGTGCACCCCTCAGTGGAAAAAGGAGGATACCATTCGCCGTTGTTCTGCAATGTGCTGGGCAGCGTGATGCTGGTAATCCCGCTGCAGCCCTCAAAAGCATCCCAGGGAATGTCGCTGACTCCCTCCGCGATGGTAACGCTGCCGCTCTTTTCACCCGGGCAGCGAAGGAGCCGGAAGTAATACCGGTTGGAATACAGCAGGCCGTCGATGGACTGATAGACTGAATTGCCGCTTTCTACGGAATAATTCGTCACATTGTGGCCGCAGCAGCCGCCGATATCTGTCACCGTGGCGGGGATCTGCACAGTGCCGAATGCTTCATCAGTAATCGCCAGGATCATGGTTTTGTCCCGATCCATCACAACGCCGTTTTGCTTATAATAATGTTCATTGCCGCTTGCAATTTCAACGCTCTGCAGCGAATTGCAGCCATCAAACGCATGCGATCCGATGGAAGAAACCTGTGCGGGAATGTTGATGCTGCGCAAAGAGGAGCAGTAGCTGAATGCATCACTTCCAATGGTAGTCAATCCGCTTGGAAGCGTGATGTTATCCAGATTATTCTGGTCGAAAAACGCATGTTCACAAATGGTCTTTACGGTACTCGGAACTGTATAATCGCCGGTTTTTCTCACTGCACATTTCAAGAGCTCGGTTTGATCCTTGTTAAACAAGACACCTTCCTGAGCGGAAAACACGGAATTTCCGGGAGCAACCGTGAGCGAGGTCAGGTTGAAAAATTGCCACTCGGAAGCATCCATGTATTTCAGGCTCGCAGGCAAAGATAGACTTTCCAGACCATTTTCAAACGAATACTTAATATCATCGAATGCACCGTGCGCAACGCAGGTGGTCCCCTCTTTGATATTGCAGTCGGTGACCGATTCCTCAACATACAGCAGCACATTGCCGAGGTACAGCATGCCGTCTTGCCAGTTATCGGGGTTCTGGTAGATGGCAGTATCTGCGAATGCCTCACTTCCAATGGATTCGATGTTTGCCGACATGGTAATACTGCTGAGATTTGTGCAGCCGGCAAACGCTTTGCGTCCGATCTTCTTCACGGTATCCGGGATGATGACCTCCGTAAGCCCGGTGCGGTTTTCAAATACCTGGCTTCCGATCTCCACAACCGGCTGCGTGCTGGGATAGACCGGAAGTGCCTCCGGAATAATAAGCTCGCCGGAGACGGTCTTCTCGCTGCTCTCGATGCAAACGCCGCCGTCGACCACGTGATAGCGCAGATCCCCATACTGGAGGGGGCTGGCAAATGCAGCCGGAGCCATCAGCACAGCAATCATGCAAATCAGCAGCATGATCCACAAAAGCTTTTTTCTCATATAATCATTCTCCTCTCGCTTGATTTGTAAATCAATACTACCATTTATTGTGCGGGATGGCAAGGCGGAAAGAAAAGAAATTGGGTCGCAAAATCCAGTTTATCGCTTCCCTTTTGACAGGAAAAAAATCCCCGCCGCTGGAGATCAGCGACGGGGTTGCTATTTAGATTTCTTATTTCTTCGGCTTGAGGATCAGGTTCAGGATCTTGTTCTGCTTGAAGATCACCTTGACGATCTCCATGCCCTCCATGGAGCGCTGGACCTTCTCCAGCTTCTGGGCCTCGGCCATGACGGTGTCCTGGTCGCTGTCCATGGGAACCACCACGGTGCCCTTCAGCTTGCCGGCCACCTGGACAGCCATCTCGACGGAATCTTCCACCAGCTTGCTCTCGTCATAGCTGGGCCAATCCATCTGCATGCACATCTTGCCGTACTTTTCGGCGAAGCCCTTCATCTCCCAGAGTTCCTCCACGATGTGGGGCACGAAGGGGCTCAGGAGCTTCAGCAGCACTTCCAGATCGCCCTTGGTGCAGCCCTTGGAGGTGAAGTCGTTCACCAGGGTCATCATGGCGGCGATGGCGGTGTTCATCTTCAGCTCGTCGATGTCCTCGGAGACCTTCTTGATGGTCTTGTGGATCAGCGCCTCGTGCTCCGGGGAGATGTTCTCGTCGTCGGTGCAGCGCTCGCCCAGATTCCAGACACGATCCAGGAAACGCTTGGAGCCCTTGACGGCCTCGTTGGACCAGGAGACGGCCTTCTCGAAGTCGCCGATGAACATGATGTGCAGACGCAGGGTGTCCGCGCCGTACTGGGCCACGATGTCGTTGGGGTTGACCACGTTGCCGCGGGACTTGGACATCTTCTCGCCGCCCTCGCCCAGGATCATGCCGTGGCTGGTGCGCTTCTGATAGGGCTCCTTGGTGGGAACCACGCCGATGTCATAGAGGAACTTGTACCAGAACCGGCTGTAGAGCAGGTGGAGCGTGGTGTGCTCCATGCCGCCGTTGTACCAGTCCACGGGCATCCAGTACTCCATGGCCTCTTTGCTGGCGAACTCTTTATCGTTGTGGGGGTCCAGATAGCGGACGTAGTAGACGCAGGAGCCGGCCCAGTTGGGCATGGTGTCGGTCTCGCGCTTGGCGGGGCCGCCGCACTTGGGGCAGGTGGTGTTGACCCAGTCGGTCATCTTCGACAGCGGGCTCTCGCCGTCGTCGGTGAGCTCATAGCTCTCCACCATGGGGAGCTCCAGGGGCAGCTCGCTCTCGGGGATCGGCACCCAGCCGCACTTTTCGCAGTTCACCAGCGGGATGGGCTCGCCCCAGTAACGCTGACGGGTAAAGACCCAGTCGCGAAGCTTATAGTTGACCTTCCGCTTGCCGAAGCCGTGCTCCTCGGCGTAATCCTTCATGGCAGGGATGGCTTCCTTGACGGTCATGCCGTTCATGAAGCCGGAGTTGATCATGATGCCGTCTTCCTTGGCGACATAGGCCTCCTTGGTCACGTCGCCGCCTGCGACCACCTCGATGATGGGCAGACCGAACTTCGTGGCGAAGTCCCAGTCACGCTGGTCGTGGCCGGGCACGCCCATGACGCAGCCGGTGCCGTAGCCCATGAGGACGTAGTCAGAGACGAAAACGGGGATGGTCTCGCCGTTGGCGGGGTTGGTGACGGTGATGCCCTCCAGCCGCACGCCGGTCTTTTCCTTGTTCAGCTCGCCGCGCTCGAAATCGCTCTTGCGGGCGGCCTCCTTGCGGTAGGCGTCCACCGCGTCCCAGTTCTGGATCTGATCCTTCCACTTGTCCAGGAAGGGCTGCTCCGGGCTGAGGACCATGTAGCTGACGCCGAAGAGGGTATCGGCACGGGTGGTGAAAACGGTCATGGTGTCGCCGGTGTTGACCTTGAAGTCCACCTCAACGCCCTCGGATCTGCCGATCCAGTTGCGCTGCTGGATTTTGACGCGGTTGATGTAGTCCAGATCGTCCAGATCGTCGATGAGCCGCTGGGCGTACTTGGTGATGCGCAGCATCCACTGGCTCTTTTCTTTCTGCACCACGGGGCTGCCGCAGCGCTCGCAGACGCCGTCCACGACCTCCTCGTTGGCCAGGACGCACTTGCAGCCGGTGCACCAGTTGACGGGCATAGTGGTCTTGTAGGCCATGTCGTTCTCGAAGAACTTCAGGAAGATCCACTGGGTCCACTTGTAGTACTTGGGATCGGTGGTGTCCACGCAGCGGTCCCAGTCAAAGCCGTAGCCCAGCATTTTCAGCTGCTCGGTGAAGGTCTTGATGTTGTTCTTGGTGACCACAGCAGGGTGGATGTGGTTCTTGATGGCGTAGTTCTCGGTGGGCAGGCCGAAGGCGTCAAAGCCGATGGGATACAGGACGTTGAAGCCCTGCATTCTGCGCTTGCGGCAGACGATGTCCATGGCGGTAAAGGGACGCGGATGGCCCACGTGCAGGCCCTGGCCGGAGGGATAAGGGAACTCGATCAGACCGTAGAACTTCGGTCTCGGGTCGCCGGTGATGGCGGCATAGGGCTTGGTGACTTCCCAGTTGTCCTGCCACTTTTTTTCAATTCGGGTAAAATCGTATTTCATTCAATTACTCACTCTCAATCAATCAAGGATGCGGTCATGTAACCGCGCAATGGGTCAGGCTTCTTGCTCCAGCAACGGCTGGATGTCCACGCTCTCGGCGTCAGACCATAGTCGCTCCAGATCATAGAACTTGCGCGCCTCGTCCATGAACACGTGGACGATCACGCAGCCGAAGTCCAGCAGCACCCAGCTGCCGCTGCGGTAGCCCTCTCTTCTGAGAGGCGGCTCGCCCAGCTCCGACATCACCCGGTCGATCTCATCGGTGAGGGTCTTCACGTGGGTGGGAGAGCTGGCGGTGCAGATGACGAAATACTCCGCCAGCACCGTGATATCCGCAGTGTGCAATAGTCGGATGTCGAGACCTTTTTTGCTGTCCATTGCCTTGACGACCGCAGCCGCCATTTCCTTTGCAGGCATCATGTCTATTGCCCCTTTCATATTACCATCGGTCACTGCCGCGAATGACCCCGGTGGTGGAAGTCAGGTTTCCGGAGGAGTTGCGGTAGATCACATCCACGTTCTCCGCCGTGATATCGGTGGTGTAAGGATTGAGATAGTCGTTGATTTCCGTCAGCCACGCGTCCAGATAGATGATGACGTAGCTCATGCCGTTCACCTCTCCGCCGTAGTCCGCGGGGATGGTGGAGAAGACGATGTCCTCGTCCTGCATTTTCAGGAACTCCTGGACATAGTACATGACGTTGCCGGTGGTGAGATTCGTGATCACGTCCCGCTCGAAGAGATCCACCAGCTTGCCGATGTTGGGGATGTTCCCCAGGCTGAGGCACTGGGCCGCGATGCTCTTTAACAGATCGTGCTGCACGTTCACGCGTCCGATGTCGCCGTCGGGATAGGCGCTGCGGAAGCGGAAGACGCACATGGTGTCGTAACCGTTCAGCTTCTGGTAGCCCTGCTGGACGTGGATATAGAGATCCTGACCCGGATCGTCGTAGTCCATGTCAATGGGCACGTCAAAGTATACGCCGCCCATGATGTCCACCAGCTCCACGAACACGTCCACGTCGAAGATGGCGTAGCTGTCCACCCGGTAGCCCAGCAGGCTCTGGACGCCGCTGAGCAGCGCCTCCACGCCGTCTTTGCCGTTGTTCACGGCGGCGGGATAATACTGGTTGATCTTCTTGGGCGCCCAGGAGATGTTCACCGCAGTGTCTCTGGGGATGCTGTAAAACTTCAGAGTGTGGGCCTTGGTATCCATCATGCCCACCAGAACCGTGTCTGTGAGACCGGCGGCCTTGTCCTTGCCGGCGATGAGGAAGGTGTAGCACCCGTCCTTGCGCCCCGCCGGGATGGTGGGCGCGTCGGCGTCGGTGGTGACGCTGGCGGTGTCGGTGATATAGGTGTTCACCTGGGGCGGTCTGGCCCAGCGGCGATAGAGGAACAGGCCCTCGCAGAGGATGGCAAAGAGCGCCATCACGATGATGAGTCTGAGTCTGCGTCTCGTCTTCTGTCCCTTGCGGACCTGGCGGTTTTCGAGGATCTCCTCATGCCGGGCGGCAGCGGCCTCCTCGGAGAAGAGATCTTCCTCCTCCGGCTCTTCCGGCTGGTCGGAGACAAAGCCTCCGGTGCCCCAGTCCTCGTCGTCCACGAAGCCGCCGACGTCGCCGTCGATGCGTCTGTATTTCATTCTTTTTCCCCCTGTGGGAAGCGCTGAATCAATCGAAGTGCGCAGATTGCCGTGCAGATTTTTCGTCTGATAAAGTTGAAAAATCGCCGGAATACTTTTGGTATTTCAAGATTTAGAAACGAAGTCAGGCGGGAAAGCTGCCGGCAGGATGTGCGCGGCGATTGGTTCAGCGTTTCCCTAGGAACCATGCGAGGGCTTTTACTGTGTTCGTGTGCGGCTCACTTCCCCAGGAGCGCACCTCCTCCAGACTCATTTGCAAGCCGAGGATCATGGCCGAACGCAGATCTTCATATGCAAGGGCGCGGAGCCTGTCCACACCCGGAAACTCTCTTGTGGGTTCGATATAGTCTGCCATGTAGATGATCTGCTCCAGCAGCGTCATATCCTCGTGACCGGTGGTGTGCCAGCGGATGGCATTCTCCACTTCCTCCGGGACGCCGAACAGATCCTTCGCCATGGCCGCGCCGGTCTTGGCGTGCAGAAGCTTCTCGTTCTGCAATTCTACATTATCGTTTATAATACCATATTTTTCACTCAATAGCAATTGGTCAGATAGCTCGAATTTTTTGGTAATATCATGCAAAATTCCGGCTTCCGCGGCAAATTCCACGTCGGCGCCCCAACGCTCCGCCAGCTTTCTGGCCTCATGCTCGCAGCCCCAGACGTGGGCCACCCGCTTCGGCTTCAGGAACACGTAGCTCTGCTCTCTGAGATAGTCGAAGCTGGGCTGGGCGTCGTAGAGCCGCTTTTTGATGATGTGCTCATAGACCGGCAGCGGCAGATATTCCGCCCCGCCGCGATGCTTCAGGAGCCGTCTCAGCTGGGTGGAGGCCAGGGGCAGCGGCTCTGCGGTGAGCACCTGAACGCGAGCGCCGTAGTCCGTGATCAGCTGATCCGCCGCAGAGCGCACCTTCTCCAGCTCCTGTTCCTCCCGGGCCGTGGCCACCAGGGTCACCTGCTCCAGGATGA
Organism: uncultured Clostridia bacterium; assembly: GCA_946187035.1. GTDB lineage: Bacteria > Bacillota > Clostridia > Oscillospirales > Oscillospiraceae > CAG-103. The sequence continues at coordinate 38,426 of CAMHPQ010000006.1, forward strand.
ACTGAAACTCGTGCCACTGGTGGAAGGTCTCCAGCATGTCGGTGCCCATGAGGAAGAAGATCTCCGCGTCCGGGTACAGCGAGCGCAGCTCCCGCACCGTGTCGGAGGTATAGCTCTTCCCCTGCCGGTGGAGCTCCAGATCCGAGACCTTGACCCCCGGCAGCTTTTCAAAAGCCAGCCGGGTCAGCTCCAGCCGCTCCAGGGCGTCGGGGCTCCCGGCCTCCAGCGCCTTGTGGGGCGGGATGGCCGCCGGGATCACCAGCGTCAGATCCGGCTGCACGGCCTTTTGCGCCGATTGCACAGCGGTCACATGGCCCAGATGGGGCGGGTTGAAGCTCCCGCCATAGACCAACAGCTTCATTTCTTCGATTTCACCAGCTCGATCTTCGGCTTCTGCTCGTTGCGCTTATAGAGCACGAACTTGGAGCCGATGACCTGAACGGGCTCCGCCTTGCAGGCCTCCGCCAGCTCGTCGCAGGCCTCCCGGGCGGTCAGCAGAGAGGCCTCCAGCACCCGGCCCTTCACCAGCTCTCTGGCCTTCAGGGCGTCGTTCATCTGGATGATGATGTTCTGGTTGATGCCGCCCTTGCCGATGTGGACGATGGTGTCCTCGTGGGCGGCCATGGCGCGCAGCTGGGCGCGCTGTTTACTGGTTAACATAATAATTCCTCAATTCCTCCTGCAGGATGCGCAGGGCTTTGCCTCTGTGGGAGATGGCGTTTTTCTGTTCCGGTGTCAGCAGGCCGTTGGTGACGGTCTGGCCGTCGGCGAGAAAGAGCGGATCGTAGCCGAAGCCGTTTTTCCCCTCCGGCGCGAACATGATCTTCCCCTCCATGGTGCCTCTGGCCCGGAGCACGTCTCCATTGGGAAATGTGCAGCAGATACAGCTGACGAATCTGGCGGTTCTTTGTTCCAGGGGCACGCCCTCCAGCTTGCTCAGAAGATACTCGTTTCTATGCTGGTCGGTGTGCTCGTGGCTGCCGGAGTAGCGGGCGGAATAGACCCCCGGCTCCCCGTTGAGATAGTCCACTTCGAGACCGGAGTCGTCCGCGATGGCGGGCATGCCCGTGGCGTTGGTGACGGCGATGGCTTTCAGATAGGCGTTTTCCTCGAAGGTGGTGCCGGTCTCCTCCACCTCGAAGTCGCAGCCCGCCTCCCGCTGGCTCATGAGCTCCACGCCCAGATCCGCGAGAATGGCGCGCATTTCGCTCATTTTATGCGCGTTGTTGCTGGCAAGGATCATTTGCATCTTTCATTTCTCCCTTGCATGGTATTAACAGATGTTCTTGTTTTCATTTCAATGGGAAGGGTTTGGGAGGGGATGGGCTTCCCCTCCCATCCATTCAAATCCTATCTGATGCGAAGCATCAGGCATGCTGGCCTGACGAAGTCAGGACAGCAAAGCTTCCACAAAATCTTTGGGTTTGAACTCGATCAGATCGTCGATCTGCTCGCCCACGCCCACGTATTTCACCGGCAGCTGCAGCTCCTGGGCGATGGCGAAGACGATGCCGCCCTTGGCGGTGCCGTCCAGCTTTGTGAGAACGATGCCGGTGAGATCGGCGGTGTCCAGGAACTGCTTGGCCTGAATGAGACCGTTCTGGCCGGTGGTGGCGTCCAGGACCATGAGGGTCTCGATGTCCGCCTCAGGCAGCTCCCGGCGCACCACGCGGGTGATTTTGTTCAGCTCGTTCATCAGGTTCGCCTTGTTGTGGAGCCGTCCGGCGGTGTCGATGATGATGACGTCGGTGCCTCTGGCCTTGGCGGCCTGGATGGAGTCAAAGACCACGGCGGCGGGGTCGGAGCCCTCGCCGTGCTTGACGATCTCCACGCCGGCCCGCTTGGCCCAGACGGTGAGCTGCTCGGAGGCGGCGGCGCGGAAGGTATCGGCGGCGGCCAGTAAGACGTTGTAACCCTCGGAATCCAGCTGGCAGGCCAGCTTGCCGATGGTGGTGGTCTTGCCCACACCGTTGACGCCTACCATGAGGATCACGCTGGGCTGGGTGGTCAGCAGCAAAGCGGTGTCCTGCACCTTGATGATCTTACTGAGGATCTGCACGAACTCGGCCTTCACCTCTGCCCCGCTGCGGAGCTTCTTGGTCTCGATGGCACGGCGCAGGTCGGAAATCGCCTGCTCCGTGGTCTCGATGCCGGTGTCCGCCAAAATCAGGCACTCCTCCAGCTCCTCGAAGAAGTCCTCGTCCCCCGGCTCGTAGCTTGCGAAGATGCCCGTGAGCTGCACGTCCATCTTCCCCTTGGTCTTGCTCAGACCCTGTTTCAGTTTATCAAAAAGACCCATAAATATAAAATCCTTCCGTAGAGATTATACCCGTTATTTCATATTCTTTGCAGCCTCATCCAAACTCAGGCTGATGATCTTGGACACACCCTTCTCCTGCATGGTGACGCCGAAGAGGTGGTCCGCCTCCTCCATGGTGCCGCGGCGGTGGGTGATGACCAGAAACTGCGTATACTTGGAGAGGTTTCGCATATAGCCGGCGAACCGGTTGACGTTGGCCTCGTCCAAAGCGGCCTCGATCTCGTCCATGACGCAGAAGGGCGTGGGCCGCACCTTCAAGATGGCGAAATACAGCGCGATGGCCACAAAGGCCTTCTCACCGCCGGACAGCAGGCTGATGGTACTGACCGCCTTGCCCGGGGGCTGCACGCGGATCTCGATGCCGCAGTCCAGCACGTTTTCCTCGTCCTCCAGCACCAGCGCCGCCTTGCCGCCGCCGAAGAGCTCCAGGAACGTCTTGCGGAACTCCTGGTCGATGGCGGCGAACTCCCGGCGGAAGATGGTCTCCATCTCCCCGGTGATGTCGCTGATGATGCCCATGAGCTCCCGCTTGGCCTTCAGGATGTCGTCCCGCTGGTCGGTGAGGAAGGTGTAGCGGGTGTTCACCCGGTCGAACTCCTCGATGGCACCCAGGTTCGGCGTGCCCAGGGCCCCGATGCCCCGGCGCAGCTCCGACATGCGGCGGTTGGCCTTGTGCATGCTCTCGACGGGCTGGCGCTGCTTCTGGGCCGCGGAGTAGCTGAGCTCGTAGTTGTCCCAGAGCTTGTCCAGGATCTGCTTTTCCTCCATCTCGGCGGAGAGCTTGCGCTGCTCCTGCCGGGCAATGCGGCGCTCGAGCTCGATGATATCGGCATTGCGCTGCTGGGCCTCTTTCTCCGCCCGGGTACGGCGGCCTTCCAGCTCCAGCCGCGCCTTGCTGACAGAGCCGATCTCGTCGCGC
>CAMHPQ010000007.1 GCA_946187035.1 uncultured Clostridia bacterium
ACAGACGGCCGTAGTGGCTGTAGTGAACGTCACGGACGTCGAAGCTCGCGCGCTCTCTCGAAAGGCCGCCGGGGCCGAGAGCGGACATACGGCGCTTGTGCGTCAGCTCGGCCAGGGGGTTGGTCTGGTCCATGAACTGGCTCAGGGGGCTGGAGCCGAAGAACTCCTTGATGGCGGCTGTGACCGGGCGGATGTTGATCAGGGACTGCGGGGTGACGGTGTCCAGATCCTGCAGGGTCATGCGCTCGCGGATCACGCGCTCCATGCGGCTGAAGCCGATGCGGAACTGGTTCTGCAGCAGCTCGCCCACACTGCGGACACGGCGGTTGCCCAGATGGTCGATGTCGTCGGGCTCGCCCACGCCGTGGGCCAGGCAGCAGAGATAGTTGACGGACGCAAACATGTCGTCCACGATGATGTGCTTGGGAATCAGCAGGTCCAGGTTGGCCTCGATGGCCTCCTTCAGCTCCTCGCCGGAGTACTGCTCCAGCAGCTGCTGGAGGATAACGCCGCGGACCTTCTCCTTGACGCCCACTTCCTTGGGATCGAAGTCCACGTAGCGGGACATGTCGACCATGCCGTTGGAGAAGACGTGCACGCGCTTGCCCTCCACGTCCAGCCAGACGTTCACAACACCGGCGGCGTCGATGGCGGCGGCGTCCTCACGGGTGAGGTTCGTGCCGGCGTCGAAGAGGATCTCGCCGGTCATGGGATCGGCCACGGGCTCTGCCAGGGTGAAGCCGGCGATGCGGGCGCGCAGACCCAGCTTCTTATTGAACTTATAGCGGCCCACGTTGGAGATGTCATAGCGGCGGCGGTCAAAGAACAGGCTCTGCAGCAGGCTCTCGGCGCTCTCCACCGTCGGGGGATCGCCGGGACGGAGCTTGCGGTAGATCTCGATCAGAGACTCGTCACGGCTGCGGCCTCCCTCGCGGGAATCCTTGCTGTCCTTCTCCAGGGTGGCGATGATGCGCTCATCCTCACCGAAGAGCTCCCGGATCTGGGCGTCGGTGACCACGCCGGTGACCATGCTGGGGATGCAGCTGAGCCAGGTGCTGGGATCGTCCTCCCGGTACTGACCCATGGCCTTCAAAAACCAGGTCACGGGCAGCTTGCGGTTTTTGTCGATGCGGCAGTAGAAGATGTCGTTGATATCGGTCTCATACTCCAGCCAGGCGCCGTGGTAAGGGATCACGGTGGCGCCGTAGTTGGAATTGTAGGCCTTGTCGGTGCGCTTGTCGTAGTAGACGCCGGGGCTGCGGACGATCTGAGAGACGATGACGCGCTCGGCACCATTGATAATAAAGGTGCCGCTGGGGGTCATGAGCGGGAAATCGCCCATGTAGACTTCGCTCTCCTTGACCTCCTCGGTCTCCTTGTTGCGCAGCTGCACGCGAACGCCCAGCCGGGTGGCGTAGGTGGTATCGCGGGCCTTGCACTCCTCTTCCGTGTACTTGGGCTTGTCGGACATGGTGTAGTCCACGAAGCGCAGCTCCAGGTTGCCGGAATAGTCCGTCACAACATCCACATCGCGGAACACATCCCGCAGGCCCTCCGTGAGGAACCACTGATACGAATTCTTCTGGATCTCCAGAAGATTCGGCATGCTCTGGATCTCCTCGTGGCGGGCGAAGCTCATGCGTGTCGTTCTTCCGTACTTCACTTCCGTCGGCAATGCGAACACTCCTTTTCTTCGGCGTATTTTGCGGCGTCACTTTGGACGCCCGGAACGGTTGCTAAAAACTTATGAGTTGCTATTGCATTTTTCCGTGTCATCCTGTACAATGCTTACAGGATCAAAAGTGGGGTGTTATCCCCTGCTCACAGACATAGCAAGTTATTTTATCATGACAGGCACCCGCTTGTCAAGGCTTGTTTTGGCTGATTTGGTCTTTTTTTGTGAACTTTTTTGGGAGGAGTCGGACTCCTCCCTTTTTTGCATGGTTCAGGATGGAGGGCTTATGGACACATTAGTTTACATAATTTTGATCTGTGAGGCCTGCTTCGGGCTGGCGCTGCTGTTTTTCGCAGGGGTTTTGAAGGAGCCGAAGCATGTGCTGGTCTCGGCAATTCTGCTGGCGGCTGCCTTTGTTCTCCGGGGAAAGATGCTCAGCTATGAGACCCTGGACTATCAGAATTTCCTGTCGCAGTGGGTGGATTATTTCAGACAGAACGGCGGGATGCAGGGACTGGGCGGCAGCATCGGCAACTACAACGCCCCCTACCTCACCTTCCTGGCCCTGTTCAGCCAGAGCCGCACGCCGGATCTGTATCTGATCAAGCTGCTGAGCATCTTTTTCGATGTGGTGCTGGCCTGGGCGGTGATGCTGTTGGTGGGCCGCTTCACCCACAGCGCCGAGCGGCGGATCCTGGCCTTCTTCCTGACCCTCTTCTGGCCCACGGTGGTGCTCAACGGCGCCCTCTGGGGCCAGTGCGACAGCATCTATGTGGCCTTCTCGGTATTGAGCATTTATCTGGTACTGGCGAAAAAGCCCTGGCTGGGGGTCATCTGCATCGGCGCGGCCTTCGCCTTCAAGCTGCAGGCGGTGTTTTTCATCCCGGTGTTCCTGCTGTTCTGGATCACCGATCGGGTGAAGTGGTACCACTTCGCCGCCTTCCCTGCCGTGAACGTGGCGCTGGTGCTGCCGGCGGTGTTCAACGGCAGAGGGCTTTGGGACGCCCTGACCATCGGCTTTCAGGAGACCGGCAGCATCGGCGACGGCCTCAACTACAACTCCCCTTCCATCTTCGCCATCCTCTCCAAGATCACCAACACGGAGCAGGCCTCTACCCTGGCGATCCTGGTGGCGGGTCTCGCGGTGGTGCTCATCGCCATCGTGTTCCTCCAGAAGCGGAAGACCGCCTCGGACAAGGCCCTGCTGCTGGGCGCGGCGCTGATGGTCATCGTGATCCCCTTCCTACTGCCCCACATGCATGACCGGTACTTCTTCGGCGCGGACATGATGTCTCTGGCCGTGGGCTGCGCGGCGCTGCCGCTGATGCCCGTGGCGCTGCTGTGTGAGTTTGCCTCCCTGCTGGGCTACCACGCCTACTTAAAAATGCGCTACCTGCTTTTGATGTACTGGGGCGCCTGGGCGCTGGTGATCGCCATGGGGGTGCTGTCCGTGGCGCTGTACATTGAATTGAACCGCAAGCCCAAAATCGAGACGAAATCCAATCCGAAGAAAAAACCGCAGGCCAAGAAGCCCGCGGCGAAGAAAAAGCCCCAAAAGGCAAAGTGACGGAGGCAGCAATGAACAAAGAACAGATCTTAAACCGCCTGAACGCCGTACGCGGCAAGGTGGGATTCTATTATAAAAATCTCGTCACCGGAGAGGCCTTCGGCCTGAACGAAAACCAGCTTTTCGAGTCCGCCAGCGTCATCAAGCTGCCCATATACGCAGTCATCATGAAGCTGTATCACGAGGGGACGCTCAGTCTCACGGACAAGCTCACCTGCCACGACTGGGAGAAAAAGCCCTCCTGCGGGGCGCTGCAGTTTTTCTCCGGGGATTTCGAGGTGGAGATCGGCACCCTCTGCGCGCTGATGATCACCCTCTCCGACAACACCGCCACCAACATGTTCATCCGGCATTTCGGGATCGATTTCTTCAACGAACAGTTCAAAGAAATCGGCCTGGAGCAGAGCCACATTGAGCGGTTTCTCTTCGATCCCGAGGCCTCTGCAGAGGGGAAAGAAAACCGCGTGACGCCTTTTGAAATGGGCATGCTGCTGGAGCGGATTTACCGCCATACATACATGAGCGAGGAGATCAGCCGCCAGATGGAGACCGTTCTCCGGAAGCAGCAGATCAAGCACAAGATCCGCGGCTATCTGCCGAAAAGCATCCCCTGCATGAACAAGACCGGCGAGGACGAGGGCATCACCAACGACGTGGGCCTGGTCTATGCGCCGGAGCACCCCTTCGTCGTCTGCTACACCTTCAATCAGGCGGACGTCCCCGAGGCCGAGCGGGCCATTCGGGAGATCACTTTGGAGCTTCTGAACCTATGAAAACCATCACCGTCGGAAAAAATGACGCCGGACAGCGGCTGGACCGCTTTGTGGGCAAGGCCGTTCCCCTGCTGCCGGAGTCGCTGCTGCAGAAATACATCCGTTTAAAACGGATCAAGGTCAACGGCAAGGGCGCCAAGCGCGACACCCGTGTCAATGCCGGTGACGAGCTGACCTTATACATCAACGACGAGTTTTTCGAAAAGCCCGCCGAGCACAACGCCCATCTGAAGATCTCCACGCCCCGGCTGGACATCGTCTATGAGGATGAGAACATCCTCCTGGCCGACAAGAAGCCCGGCGTCCTCTGCCACAGCGCCGGGGACTGGAGCTGGAACACCCTGATCGCCACCATCCAGGCCTATCTGCGGCTCAAAGGCGAGTGGGACCCCAAGGCGGAGAACAGCTTCGCCCCCGCCCTCTGCAACCGGATCGACCGGAACACCGGCGGCATCGTCATCGCCGCGAAAAACGCCGAGGCCCTGCGGATCCTGAACGATAAGATCAAGGAGCGGGAGATCGAGAAATACTACCTCTGCTGCGTCCACGGCAAGCCCACGCCCCCCAAAGGCAAGCTGGAGGGGTATCTCTTCAAGGACGCGGATAAGAACCAGGTCTTCGTGAAGAAAAAGAGCGAGCCCGGCGCCAAGACCGCCGTCACCGAATACCGCACCATCAAGACCAAGGGCTCCCTGAGTCTGGTGGAATGCCGGCTGCTCACCGGACGCACCCACCAGATCCGCGCCCAGATGGCCGACGCCGGCTGGCCCCTCCTCGGGGACGGGAAATACGGCAAGGAGCGGGTGAACCACGCCTATGGGGAGAAGGGGCAGAACCTATATTCCTATAAGCTGGAGTTCGCCTTCCCTACCGACGCCGGGATCCTGGAATATCTCAGGGGCAAGACCTTCATGGTGGAGAACGTGCCATTTGTGGAGAAGTACTTCCCGGGCGTGAAGTTGGGAGATTGAGGACATAAGAAGCATGGCAAAGAGAATCCAAAAAGTGAAGCCGCCTCCGCTCTCATTCACGGACAAGCTTTTCTATGCGTTTTTGTTTCTATCCGGCTTCGCCCTTTTGTTTTTGGTTTTTTACCTGTCCGTGGTGTTGCCGGAGCGGATCGCGTTTTCTGATCCCGATGTTCGGATGTGGCGCCCCACGGCGTGGGCATGGATCATTCCGTCCGGACTCGGGGCTCTCCTTCCGGTGGTCATCGCCGCAGTCTGGTACCCGATCCCCTTTTTCGGGAATCCAAACGTTAAATACGGTGTGTTTCCGTATCACGAATACGCGCCCGTCTTTTCCAAAGCGCAGCCGCTCAAAGCCGCCCGCCCCGAGATTTATCGACAGAAGCAGTGCAGCACGTTTCTTGCGCTCGTGATTTGCCTCGTTCTCCTGCTGCTGGGTCTTCTGGGGCTGTGCCCGCGCGACACGCTTTGTTCCGACGGCAGCATCCGCACATACAACATCATGAATCACTGTGTCCGCGTGACCCCGGCGGAGAACGTCTCCGAGCTGCGGCTCATCGCGCGGCACGGCCACGACAGAAACCTCCGGGAATACTGGGACTTCGGGCTGGAAATCACGGATGATTCCGGAAGAACCGTTCCGTTCTATTCTTCCTACCTCACAGACGATGCCACTGCGGGGCTGGCTTTTTTGGTACAGTACCGGGACATGATTCAAGCCCCAATTCGGGTCGAGACCTATGAGGGGTACAGGCTTTCAAAACCGACGGAGCCCCTGCCGCTCTCGGAGCTGCTGCCGCAGATCGCGGAATATCAAGGCTATGACGATACGCAGACGGCGCTGCTGTATCAGCTGTTTGCAACGCAATAAAGGAGCAGAAACCATGGACATGAATTACTGCATGCAGTGCGGCACCAAACTCCGCATGAAATATCACGAGGGCCACGACGGCGAAGACGCCGGGATGGTGCCCTGGTGCGACGGCTGCGAAAGCTTCCGCTGGCCGGTGTTCAACACCGCCGTCAGCATGATCGTATTGAATGAAACAAAGGACAAGATCCTGCTGATCAAACCGCCCAAGGGTGAGGGCTATGTCTTTGTGGCCGGCTATGTGATGCAGGGCGAGGAGGCCGAGGAGACCGTCCGCCGGGAGGTGCTGGAGGAAGTGGGCCTCACGGTGACGTCCGAACGGTTCCGCCACAGCCGCTACTACCCCCGCACCAACACCCTGATGCTGAACTTCACCGTCACCGTGAAGGACGAGGCACCCAAAACCAACTACGAGGTGCAAAACTGCCGCTGGTTCACCCCCGAGGAGGCCAGAGAGAACATCCGCCACGGTACCCTCGCCGAGGCATTTCTGCTGGGCTATCTGGACGGCGGCGTGTATCACTTTCCTTTTTGATTCAAAATATGAAACTCCCCCGCACCGTCGTGGTGCGGGGGAGTTGTCATTTTTGGACTCTTACTTTACCGTCAGTGTTGTGGTGTCGCTGGTCAGGGTGGTGCTGCCGCAGGTGACAAGGCAGCGATACTGGTAGCCGTTGCGAGCTGCGGTGCCCTGGACAAAAATGGTTGCGGTGTTGTAGCCAGTCGTTGCGCTGCTGCAGTCTTTCCAGACACCGGTGGCGGGATTTTTGTACTGCCACTGGAAGGTAATGTCGGTTCCGGAGACGACCACCGAAATGACTGCCACGTTGCCCTGGCTGACCGTCTTTGTCGGCCCGGGCTGCTCCGTGATGGCAAAGACTCTGAGCGTCGCCGGGTTGGAGGTGACGGAATTACCGTTCGTGTCCTTGACGATGCAGCGGTATTGATACAGATCGCGGTTGGTGCTGCCGCTGACGCCCGCCACCTTCAGCGTGGCCTTGTTATAGCCGGTGGTGGCGCTGCTGCAGTCCTTCCATTCCCTGTCAGGCCGCTTATACTGCCACTGATAGGTCAGGCCCGTGCCCTCGGCCACCACCTTGAACGTGGCGGTCTCCGTTCCAACCACGGAGGCGGCTTTCGGCTGGGTGGTGATCTTCAGCGAATTGGTGAGAGACAGGGTAGCAGCGCTGGAGGTCAGGGTGTTGCCGCTGCCGTCCGTCACGATGCAGCGATACTGATAGCCGTCCCGCTTGGCCTCCGCTGCCACCTGGAGCGTGGCTTTGTTGTAGCCGGTGGTGGCGCTGGTGCAGTTGACCCAACTGCTGGAGGGCGTCTTGTACTGCCACTGATACTTTGCAATGTTTCCGGTGGCAGCCACCTTGAAGGTCGCCGTGGTGCCGCTGACGGTGGAGACGCTGACCGGCTGGGTCTTGATGGCGAAGACCCGCAGGATCACAACATTGGAGGTGACGCTCTTGCCGCCGGAGTCCTTCACGATGCAGCGATAGGCATACCCATCCCGGTTGGTGCTGCCGCTGACGCCCGCCACTTTGAGGGTCGCTTTGTTGTAGCCCGTGGTGGCGCTGGAGCAGTTTTTCCACTCTCCGCCCGGCTTCAGATACTGCCACTGGTAGGTCAGTCCCGTGCCGCTGGCGACCACCTGGAAGCTGGCAGTTCCGGTGCTAACAGCGGTGGCGTTCTTGGGCTGGGTGGTGATGGTCGGGCCGCTCTTCACCGTCAGGGTTGCGGCCTTGGAGGTCACTTTGTTTCCGTTGGCGTCGGTGACAATGCAGCGATACTGGTAGCCGTTTCGGGCGGCGGTGGCGACCACGTTCAGCGTCGCGGTATTATAGCCGTCGGTGGCGCTGGAGCTGTTTTTCCAGACGCCTGTGGCCGGGTTCTTATACTGCCACTGGTAGGTCAGGCCCGTGCCTGTGGCGACCACTTTGAAGGCAGCGTATTCACTGTCGTTGACGGTGGCGTTCTTGGGCTGCGTCTTGATGGCGAGCACATGCAGCGTCGCAGCGTCGGAGGTCACAGAGCCGCCCGGGCTGGTGACGACGCAGCGGTACTGATAGCCGTCGCGGTTGGCGGAGCCGGTGACGCCCTGCACGCTCAGCGTGGGCGTGTTATAGCCCTGGGTGGCGCTGGAGCAGTCCTTCCAGTCTCCGGTCGGGGTCTTGTACTGCCACTGAAAAGTCAGATCCGTGCCCATCGCAAACACAAAGAAGTTTGCGTAATTACTTTCGACCACCTCGATGCTCGTCGGCTGCTGGAAGATCTCCGGCGGTAAGAACTTGGGATTGACGATCACCACGTGCTCGGCCACCGTTTCGCCGTCAGGCTCATACACGTAGCCGTCCTTGACGTTGGCGGGTTCCGGCTCAGTGATGATCAGCTCGTCGCCGAGGGAGATGGTCCTGCCATAGGCATAAATCGCAAAGATCTTGCCGGAGGCGTCCACCTTTTTGACGCCGTTGGAGATGTAAATGTTGCCGTCTGCCATGATGCCATTGGTCGCCGTCACGGTGCCGCCGTTGATGCGGACGTCGTGATTGTAGCCGCGCAGGCTGCCGCAGGTCAGATTGCCGCCCTGCACGGTGAGATCGCCATAGCTGAGCAGGTCATAGCCGCTGGCGCCTGTGACGGTGAAGTCACCGTTGATCACCAGCTCGCCGTCATAGCCGCCGGAGGTCGCGCCTGCGTAGACGCCCCAGGTGTGGCCGGCGGCGTTGATGGTGGCCTTGCCCTTGAGGATCACGTCTGCCATCTTCGAATAGATCACGGCGTTGCTGCCCTCAGCCGGATATGCTCCGGTGAGCGTCAGATTGTTCAGCGTCAGCTCCTGGGTATCGGGGTTGTACTTTGCCTTGCCGCCGTCACCCAGAATGTCATCCTTGTTCGCGCCGGTGACACGCACGCCGCCGACCCAGAGGTCATAGGCGCGGGTGATCACGACGCGGGTGGCTTTGCTGTATCCGCCGGTGCTGCTGACAGAGTACATATAGGTATAGTTTCCGTCTCTCTTGATAAGCGGGTTCTTCGGTATAACGATTTCCAGTGAGGGATCGATGTTGATGCTTCCCTTTGCTAACAGTGCAGAGGAGCCGCTGCCGGAATATACCGCCTCCAGGTGTTCGATGCCCGGGCCGATATTGATATCATAGCCGGCCGTGATATTGCCGGAAACCACAACAGACCCGCCGAGCAGGTAGATGTTGGAGTTCTCACCGCCATAGATGGAGCCGGTCACCAGATGCCCGCCCAGAACCGTCAAATCACCTCTTGCAAGGACACTGTCATAGTTGCCCTCAATGATGTTGAAATCACCGTTCAGAATCAGCCCGCCGCCGTTACCCTCGGCATCGGATTGTGCGTAGACGCCGAAAGTGTATTTGCTGTTTCCGATCGTACCCCTGCCCTCCAGTGTAAGATCAGCAGTCAGCTCGGAATAAATCGCGGCATCCCGGTTGTACTTGTCTCCATGTGATCCATTCAGAGTCGGATTGTCCAGCGTCAGGGTGGTCGTCGAAGGGTCGAACGACACTGTGCCGTCGCCCAGAATGTCATCCTTGTTCAGCCCGGTGACCTGCACCCCGCCGACCCAGAGGTCGTAGGCTTGGACATGGGTAATCACCACATGCTTGGCCTTGGTAGTGCCGTCAGACTGATAAACGAAATTGCCGTACACGGGATTCTCCGGCTCCGTCACGGCCAGTCCGGTTCCGATCGAGATGCTGTTTGTGGCAGAACGAATCGCACCATAGCTGGCGGTCGCGTCCACATACTCCACATCATCTGTGATGGTGACCGCCCCCTTCGCTTCAATTGCCGCATAGATCCCCCCGCCTTTCAGCGTCAGGCTGCCGCCGCTGATGGTGACATTGCCCGAAGGGGAATAAATGGCGCTTGATGCAGCAGTCAAATTCATCGTGCCGCCGAGAATACTGATATCCTTATAGCAACTCATCGCAACGGTCGCGTAGCCGTTGCCTGCACTGGTCACGGTAATGTTCAGATCGGCATTGACGGTGAGTGTTCCATTGGGAACATAGATGCCGTAATTGGCTGCTCCGGTGATCGCCGCGCTGCCTCTGATGGTCAGATCAATTCCGTCAGAGTACACAAATGCAGTGCGATTTTCGCCGGTATCGAACGTATAGGCCGTTGTGATGTTCGCGTTATCCAGCCACAGGGTGTTCGTGCTGGAATCAAACCAGGCGGTGCCGTCGCCTAAAATGTCGTTCTGGTTCGCGGTGTCCACCTGCACGCCGCCGACCCAGAGGTCGTAGACCCCGTACGCCTCCGCCGTCTGCGACAGCGCCGGGAACAGCGACAGCACCATCACAACCGCCAGCAGCAGCGTAAACAGCCGTTTTTTCATGGTTTTACCTCCTTTTTTCATTCTATATTCAACTTATCGTCAACTTTGAGTCTATTATATCACACATGGGAGAAAAATGCTATATAAATCAACAGATATTTTCACTTTTGTGCAGAAAGTGGAGGCGTAAAATTGGAGTTTTTCGGGGTCTTGGATTTAGCAGAGGCTCGAAAAGAATGTCATTGCGAGGAGCGAAGCGACGTGGCAATCCGCATCCCCCTGCGGCGGAGTAGCGACTCGCAAAACGTTGAAGCAAAACGGATTCGCCCAACATTGCGAAAAAAATCAGCCTGTACCGCAAGGAGAACGGATTGCCACACCAGTGTGCGCACTGGTTCGCAATGACAAGCTTTTACTCTGCTCGTTAAACTATAATTTGCCGCGCTTCCACAAAAAAACAGACGCACCGATTCGATGCGTCTGTTGTGGTTTTAATCCTCCGGGACGTGGATTTCCCGGATGCCGAAGTCCTTTCCGGTGAGGACGGTTTTGTTGAAACTCCCGCAGGCGGGACAGTAGCCCTTGTGCTCCACCACGTTGAAGATCTCGTCGCAGTCGTCGCACTCGGCCATGCCGGGGATCTCGTTGACGATCAGCCTGGAGCGCTCCAGGATCGTGCCCTCCGTCACCGGGCCGTAGAGCTGGTGGAGGTATTTGGGGATCACCAGCGACAGCTCGCCGCAGTCCACCACCACCTCCGCGATCTCCTTCACGTCATTGGCCTCAGCGAATTCCGTCACCGTCTGGACGATCTGGCGGACAATTCCGATCTCATGCATGGTCTTTCGTGATTCTGCCGATGTGCTTCACGGCCACGCTGCCCACCTTCTTGGGCAAGTTCATTGCGATGCGGCCCAGAGTGTGGAAGTACTCCAGATTGTCCGCGTCGTGGATCTTCTCCATGTGGATGGCGCCGAACTTGCAGTGGGTAGTGCAGACAGCGCAGCCCACGCAGGTGAGCTCGTTGACCACCGCCACGCCGCAGCCCAGGCAGCGCCCGGCCTCGCACTTGGCCTGCGCTTCGGTATAGACGCCTCTCTCGTCCCGCATGGCGCCCTTGACCTTTTTGGGTTCTGCCGCCTGGCGGAGCTCACGGCTCAGGAGGTTCGGGTTGATCTGTGCCGCGCGCTTATCCATGGCCTTGTAGTCTCTGTGGTCGCGGCCCAGATTCAGGGTCTGACCGGCGTGGACGTAGCGGTGGATGGAGATGGCAGCCTGCTTGCCGGCCGCAATGGCCTGGATGGCGGTTCTGGGGCCGGTGACGACATCGCCGCCGGCAAAGACGTCGGAGCCCGCCACGTGCTGGGTCTCCTTCTCCACGGGGACATGGCCCTTTTCATTCACGGGGACGTCGATGCCGCCCAGAGAAACCTTCTGGCCCAGAGCGCAGATCACCTGATCCGCCGGGACGGAGGTCTCGCCGCAGAGGACGGCCTTGGAGGTGATCTCCGTGACCACGGCGTCAAAGACAAACTTCACGCCGGCGGCCAGCGCCAGATCGTATTCCTCCTTCACGCCCTTGAAGAAGCTCTCCTTGCCGGGGGAAAGCACCGTGACGGCGCCGCCCAGACGGGCAGCAGCGGTGGCGGTGTCCAGCATGACGTGGTTCGTGCTGGCGTTTCCGCCGAGGACGACCACCTTGCCCAACTTCGGCTTTTTGCCCAGGTTGACGTTTCTGAGGAAACTGAGAGCGCTCTGGACCTGCTTGCCGTCGGCACCGGGCACCTCGGGCATCACGGGCTCGCCCGCGCCGACGCCCAGGAAGAAGGCCTTATAGCCCTCGGCGCGCAGGGACTCCAGGGTGACGTCCTTGCCCACCTCGACGCCGGTTTTGAACTCCACGCCCATCTGGCGCAGCACGTCGATCTCAGCCTCCAGCACATCCTTCTCCAGACGGAAGGACGGGATGCCCAGGGCCAGCAGGCCGCCCAGCTTCTCTTCCTTCTCAAAGACCGTGACGGGGTAGCCCTTCTCCTTCAGATAGTAGGCGCAGCTGAGGCCGGCGGGGCCTGCGCCGATGACAGCGATCTTCTCCTCGAAGGGGATGCCGCGGGGATTCTCCATGGGCGGGATCCAGCGGGTTTCCGCGTTGAGATCCTGCTCGGCGATGAACTTTTTCAGCTCGTCGATGGCCACGGGGCTGTCCAGCAGTGCGCGGGTGCAGGCGCCCTCGCAGGCCTTGGTGCAGATTCTGCCGCAGACCGCCGGGAAGGGGTTGTCCTTCTTGATGAGCTTCAGGGCGTCCAGATAGCGGCCCTGCTTCGCCAGCGCGATGTAGCCCTGGACGGAGACCTTGGCGGGACATGCGGCCTTGCAGGGGGCGGTGCCGGTCTCGGTGACGTCGGTGCGGGTCTCGCGGAAGTCCGGGGTGTATTTGTCCCCCAGCCACAGCAGGGTGTTGCGGCTGGTCTCATCGGGACGCGGGATGGCGGTCTTGTCGCCGCAGAGCCTGGAGCCCAGGCGGACGGCGTTCATCTGGCAGTTTTCCACGCACTCGCCGCAGGCGACGCACTTGTCGGCGTCCACCTTGGCGATGTAGTTGGTGCGGACGGCGTCGGGGGCCTGGAAGTAAGAGGCAATGCGCAGGGCGAAGCAGCCGCAGCCGCAGCAGTTGCAGATGGCGGTGGCGTCTTCGTAGCCCGGGGCCACGTTCAGTTCGTGGACCAGACCGTTGCGCTCGGCGCGGGCCAGGATCTCATAGGCCTCTTCCTTGTCGATGAGACGGTGCTCGCCCACCTTGGAGAAGTTGATGGCATTGTCGTTGAGGTAGATGCACATATCCTCTTCCAGATGGCCGCAGCCCTCGCCCATGAGTCTTCTGGAACGGCGGCAGGAGCAGGGGCCCACGGAGATGGCCCAGGCCTCCTCCACCAGATTCTTCACCTCGTCATAGCTGGCCTTCTTGGTGTTGTTCTCGATGGCCTTCTGCACGGGGATGACGCGCATCATGTTCATGCCCACGTCCATGAAGGGCGCCAGCATGCTGACACGGCGGCGGGTGTACTCCTCAAAGCACTCGCCCAGAACCGGGTACTTGTCGCACTGCTCCCGGTTGGAGAGGATGCCCTCCATGATGCCGGGGACGTAGATCGGATAGAAATAATAGGTCTTGCCGTCGCGGATGCGGGTGCGGACGGCGCCGGTGGTACATAGCTTGTCCAGCTGCTCCTGGGTGTACTCGATGGACTTCTTCGCCCGCTTGGCCACGTCCTCCACGGTGCGGTTGGCCTCCAGACGCAGGTGCATCATGATGCTGCACATGTCGTCGTCGATGATGGGCTCCAGAATGCGATACTCGGGATCGTTGTAGGTGATGCCGGTGTAGGTCATGCTCTCCATGGCAATTTTGGTGGCCAGGGCGAGAATGTTGGGTCTGTGTGCCATAGGTAATCCCCCTTTTTGTCTGAATGGAGTCTGCTTGAAATTAGAATAGCATAGCAGACGCGGAAATGCAACGAAAACCGCGTTTTTTTGCTCATTTTACCACATTTGTGAGGCCCTGAAAAATACTTTCTGACACAAAGTTGATCACCGTGGGGTTATGAATCGCCCTTTCCGCTTTGACATCCCGCCCCGGAGGCCGTATAATGGTGGCACTCAGACGAAAAAAGGGAGAGATGGACATGCCTGAAATTGCGATCATCGGCGGCGGCGCCGGCGGCATGATGGCGGCACTGACTGCGGCGGAAAATCCCGAAAACCGGGTGCGGCTCTTTGAGCGGCAGGCCAGAGTGGGCAGAAAGCTTTTGAGCACCGGAAACGGACGCTGCAATCTGACGAACCTGCATTGCAGTCCGGCGCACTATCACAGCGAGACGCCGGATTTTGTCATTCCGGCGCTGGAGGCCTTTCCCGTCTCCGAGACGCTGAATTGGTTCCGTGAGCGCGGTCTCGTCACCGTGGCGGAGGAAAGCGGCCGGGTCTATCCCCTCTCCAATTCCGCCAACAGCGTGCTGGATGTGCTCAGACTCAGCATCGAGCAAACGGAAAACATCACCGTCTCCACCGCATCTCCGGTGCTGGAGATCCGGCGAATCGGAAACCGCTTCACCGTCAAGACCGAGAACGAGTCCTTTCCCGCGGACAAGGTCATCGTGGCCTGCGGCGGCATGGCGGGCTCCAAGCTGGGCGGCGTGAAGGACGGCTATACCCTGCTGCAAAGTCTCGGCCACAGCCGCACCGGCCTCCATCCGGCTCTGGTGCAGCTCACCACCGAGACCGAATATCCCAAGCGGCTCAAGGGCGTCCGGGCTGACGCGAAGCTGACCCTGGCCTCCCCGAGAAAGACCCTGATGCGCACCGAGGGCGAGGTGCAGTTCACCGAAAAGGGCGTCTCCGGCCCGGCGGTGTTCGATCTCTCCAGAGCCGCCTCCGTCAGTGACGAGAAGCTGACTCTGACGCTGGATTTCCTGCGGGAGTACGGCATTAAGGACGTCTACGCCCTGCTTGTAAACCGAAGAGAACGGCTGCCGAAGATCTCCGCCGAGGAACTGCTCACGGGCATGCTTCACAACCGGCTGGGCAGAACGATCTTGCATTATGTAAACCTAGATACGAAGAAAGCCATGGAACAGATCACGGATTCGGAATTGAAGGAAATCGCCCGAGCCTGCAAGGGCTTCCTCCTGCCGGTGAAGGGCACCGAGGGCTTTGACTCCGCCCAGGTGACAGCCGGGGGCATCCGCTGCTCGGAGTTTGATCCCAACACCATGGAGAGTAAAATCGTGCCCGGGCTCTACGCCTGCGGCGAGGTGCTGGACGTGGACGGCGACTGCGGCGGCTTCAACCTCCAGTGGGCCTGGGCCAGCGGAAGACTGGCGGGGAGACTGTTATGATCGCGGTATCGAACTTAAAACTGAAGCCCGGCCAGCCGGAGGAGAATTTGAAGCCTCTGGCGGCCAAGGCCCTGCGGATCCCGGAAACCCAGATCCGGAGTCTGGAGCTGCGGAAAAAGTCTCTGGACGCCCGGAAGAAGGACGATCTGCACTGGGTCTACACCGTGGCTGTCACCGTGGACGGGAACGAGGACGCCATCCTCAAACGCTGCAGGCAGGCCTCGATAACCAAGCCCTATCGGTACGATATTCCGAAGATTCCTGCGCCGGAATTGCGGCCGGTGGTCGTGGGCTTCGGCCCGGCGGGGATGTTCGCCGCGCTGGTACTGGCGAAGGCCGGCACAAGGCCCATCGTGCTGGAGCGCGGGCAGGACGCCGTGACCCGGACGAAGCAGGTGGAGGCCTTCCGAAAAGGCGGAAGCTTCGACCCGGAAAACAACGTCCAGTTCGGTGAGGGCGGCGCCGGGACATTCTCTGACGGCAAGCTCTCCACCGGCACCCACGACAGCCGCATCCGATGGGTGCTGGAGCAGTTTTCAGAACACGGCGCCCCGGAACACATTCTCTGGGACGCAAAGCCCCACATCGGCACCGACGTGCTGGTTCAGGTGGTGCAGAACATCCGGAAAACCGTCGTCGCCCTCGGCGGCGAGGTGCGTTTCGGCCACAAGCTGGTGGGACTGGAGACGAAAGATCGGATCCTCTCCGCCCTGCAGGTCCAGGGGCCGGAGGGCGTCTATACGCTGCGGGCCAACCGGGCCGTCCTCTGCATCGGCCACAGCGCCAGAGACACCTTCGAGATGCTGTATGAAAAGCAGCTTCCCATGGAGCCCAAGGCCTTTTCCATGGGGGTGCGGATCGAGCAAAAGCAGGACGCGCTGGATCTGGCCCAGTACGGCCGCGAAAGAGGCGATGACCTCCCCCCTGCCGACTATTCCCTCCACGTAAAGCTCCCGGACGGCACCAGCGCTTACACCTTCTGCATGTGCCCCGGGGGCGAGGTCTTTGCCGCGGCCTCGGAGCCCGGCGGTGTGGTGACAAACGGCATGAGCCGCTCCAAGCGGGACGGAGAGAACGCCAACGCCGCCCTGCTGGTGACGCTCCAGCCGGAGGATTTTCCCGACCAGAGCTCTCCCCTCGGCGGCATGTACTGGCAGCGGGAGATCGAGCAGCGGGCCTATCAAATGGGCGGCGGAAACTACCACGCCCCGGCCCAGCTGGTGGGAGATTTTCTGGCTCGCAAAGTCAGCGTCGGCGCGAAGTCTGTGACGCCCACCTACTTGCCCGGCGTCCAATGGTGCGAGCTCCACGAGCTGTTTCCCAAGCGGATCACCGATGTGCTGGAGCAGGCGCTGCCCGCTCTCGGAAGGAAGCTCAGGGGCTTTGACCATCCGGACAACGTGCTCACCGCGCCGGAGACCCGCTCCTCCTCCCCGGTGCGCATTCAGAGAGACGATATGCTCTGCTCCCCCAAGGTCTTCGGCCTCTATCCCTGCGGCGAGGGGGCCGGCTACGCCGGAGGCATCACCAGCGCGGCGGTGGACGGCATGCGCTGCGCGGAGCAGCTGTTGAAAACCCTATAAAAAACACCCCTGCATCTCTGAACGGATGCAGGGGTGTTTTGTCAGGTTGTTACGGGTTCGCGTCCGTGTTCTCGTTCACGGGATCCGTCGTGTCCGCAGTGGGCTCGGCGGTGGGCTCCGTCGTGGGATGAGAGGTGGGGGCCGCGGTGGGAGCTGCGGTGGGCTCCGGCGTCGGCGTCGCGGGGACGCTGACCACCACGGAACAAGTGGCGGAGTGGGCCACGCCGTTGCCGTCGGTGATCTCAAAGGCCACGGTGGTGTTGCCCTCCTTGAGGCCGGTGAGGGTCACGGTATAGGTGTCCGCGTTGGTGCCGGCGGAGCGCTGGAGCGCACCCACCTGAACCACACTGCCGTCCACCGGGTAGACCTTGGCGGAATTGGCCACGGTGCCCAGATCGGAACCGGTCACGGTGAAGGTGACGGTGGCGGAGGCGCCGGTGTTGGACAGGGCGACGCTTCCCGTCGGGCAGCTGACGCTGCGGATCTCGGCATTGGGCTTGACCGTCACCTTGCAGGTGGCGGAGTGGCCGTTGGCTCTGGCGGTGATGGTGGTCTCGCCGGGGCCCACAGCCTTGACGACGCCGTCCTTCACGGTGGCGACGCGGGTAAAGCTGCTGGACCACTTGATGCTGTCCTCTTTGGCGTCCTCAGGGGTGAGCTTCGCGTTCAGGGTAAGCTCCTCGCCGATCTTCATCTCGGCGGTGGTCACGTCGAGCTCCACGTTGGTGATCTTGATGGCGTCCTTGGTGACGGTGACTTTGCACTCTGCGGTCTGACCCTCGCACTCAGCGGTGATCTTGGCGGTGCCCTCATCCTTGCCGGTGACAACGCCCTTGTCGTCCACCTCGGCGATGCGCTCGTTGCTGCTGCGCCAGGTGATCTCGGGATTCGTCACCTTGTTGTCGTTCTGGTCGCGGAGCTCGGCCAGGAGCTTCACGGTGTCGTCCGGGGCGATCTCGGCCTCATCCAGAGAGAGGGTCAGAGTGAAGGTGTCCTCCACCTTCTTGCTGCCGCCGCCGAACAGAACGGAGGCCAGCAGCGCGATCAGGGCGATGCCGGCGATGGCGCCGATGACCCAGGCTGCGATCTTGAGACCCTTGCCGCCGGACTCCTCGCCCTCGTCCTCATCCTCGGCAACCTGCTGCTTCTTGGTCTTGACAGGCTTGACCGTCTCTGCCTTCGCCGCCTTTGCGGGACGGGAGGCCGCGGTGGTGGTTCCGGCGACCACAGCCGCTCCGGCAGCGGCGTTGGCGGCGGCGTTCCGATGGACGGAATTGAGCAGCGCCTCCCGCAGCTCCTCCGCCGTCTGATACCGGTCGGCGGGCTGGTCGGAGATGGCCTTCATGATGACCGCCTGCAGGGCCGCGCTGCCGTGCAGGGGCTTGGGCATGGGATCGCCGCGCAGGCGCATATCCCTGGCGATGGCCAGATCCGAACCGCTCACGCCCTCGGGCGGCAGCGGCAGGAACGGGATGCGCCGGTCATTGAGCATCCAGTAGAGCACCATGCCCACGGAGTAGACGTCGTTCTCGGCGCTTGGCGCCTCGCCGCAGAGCACCTCGGGGGCCGCGAAGTCCCCGGCGGCGTCCTGGACCAGGGCGGACATGCCGAAGTCGCCCAGACGGACGTCGAGAGAGCCCTCGAAGTTGCCGCCGCTGACGAAGATATTCTCCGGCTTCACGTCGCCATGGACGATGCCCCGATCCCGGCAGAGGGCCAATGCGCTGCAGACCCCCGCGCCGATGCGGGCCACGTCGGTCTCCCCGTAGGTGTGGGAGCGGATGTAGCGCTCCAGCGGCACGGCCAGATCCGTTCTGAGACTGATCTCCCAGCCGCTGCCGTCGGCATAGCGGCGGATGGCGTGGTCCCGCCAGGGGAGGATGTTTTTGCTGTCACTCATGCTCTCCGACGCGCGGAGCACACGGCTCATGTTTTCCAGCCGCGTCCGGAGACCCGCAGTCTCCTCGGCGTCGCTGGTGGCTTCGATGCTGATGAGCTTCAGCGCGCCGTGTTCCGCCGCGCCGAAGCCGTCGTCGCGTTCAATTTCAAAGGTCTCGCCGCAGCGTCCCGCCCCGAGAGCACGGACGCCCTGCCAGCCGTTGAATTCCGGTAATT
The DNA here is from genome assembly GCA_946187035.1 of uncultured Clostridia bacterium. Lineage (GTDB taxonomy): Bacteria > Bacillota > Clostridia > Oscillospirales > Oscillospiraceae > CAG-103. Next base: position 18,772 of record CAMHPQ010000007.1, read on the forward strand.
CATTCATAGGTAATTCCACCCTTCCGAAGAAAGTGATGATTCGATAAGAAATCATCCTACATTATAGCGCGAACCTGCGTCGCTTGCAAGTGAAAAATCTCTGACATTTCCTTTACAATGCTGTTAAATTCACAAATTCTGATTGACAATCGTGTTCTGAACAGGTATGATAGTAGTGTCCAATATTGTGAAAAAAGGGGGCGTCAACGGCGTCTCCCGAATATGGGAAGGGGTTTTTTTAATGATCAGTGCGATCATCTACAGTTCCACCACCGGCTCCGGCGAGCTGCTTGCCAGAGAGATGTCCCGCAAGCTTGCGATTCCCGCCTATTCCGTCAAGGGCCTGAAGCTGCCCAAGGGCATGGAAGTCATCTATGTCGGCTGGGCGCTGGCCGGCAAGGTCGTGGGTCTGAGCAAGATCCGCAAGGACTACAAGGTTAAGGCCGTCGTGCAGGTCGGCATGAGCCCGGTAACGCCCAGCTCCGCGGATTCCTGCGCCCGTCAGAACGATCTGGCCGGTGTGAAGGTCTTTGTCAAGCAGGGCCGTTTCGACATCAACCGTCTGCCGCTGCCCTTCAAGCTCATCATGAAGGTCAAATGTAAGGAGATCGCCTCCAAGCTGGAAGCCAAGGGCAATCTGTCCGAGGCCGAGCAGGCGACCCTGACCATGGCCAAGACCGGTAAGGGCGAGCCCCCCTGCTGGGACGTGGAGGACGTCGTGGCCTGGGAGAAGGAGAATCGCAACCCGCTGGACGTCATGAAGTGGTACGAGCCCATCGACTGAGTAATCTACCATACGATAACCTCACCGAAAAGTTCCCGGTGAGGTTATCTTTTTTTGTCTGATTCGTGCTTGCATCTTCTCGGGTTTTCGAGTACAATATTTAATTGAATTTTTATCTGCAGGATCAGGAACCGCAATGGATACTTATCAATACCAACTGCATATGGCCGGGCTTCGCTGGCAGGTCAACTCCCCCGTGGAGCTGGAGATTCAGGACAGCTGCGCGCCCTTCCTCACCGAGGAAAAGGAGTCGGACATTTGTATCGACTATACCCTGGGCACGCCGTCCGAATACGGCAACGTGGTCCATGAGCGTGCCCCCCGGGTCTATGAGACCCCGGGCGGACATCTGGTGGAGCGGACGCTGGCGACCTCTCTGAAGCCGTGCACCTGCGTGAAGCTTTCTGATACCGATCCCCACCGCATTCAGGGTTGGATCTATCCCGAAGAGGCAGACCGCATGAAAAATCTGATCCAGCTGCTGGACGTCTCTGAGCTGGAGATCACTCTGGCCGCTCTGGGCATCGTGAGTCTCCACAGCTCGCTGGTGCGCTACCGGGATGAGGCAGTATTGTTCACCGCCCCCTCCGGCACCGGCAAGAGCACCCAGGCCGATCTCTGGGCGAAGTATGAAGACGCCGACATCTTAAACGGAGACCGCAGTCTGATCCGGCGGGAAAACGACCGCTGGGTCGCCTACGGCGCGCCCTTCGCCGGAAGCAGCAACATCTTCAAAAACGAATCCGCGCCCATCCGGGCCATCGTCGTGCTGCGGCAGGCGCCGGAGAACACCCTGGAACGCCTTCCCGCTCCGGAGGCCTTCCGGCAGCTCTATTCCCAGACCATCCAGCCCCGCTGGAACACCTTGGCCCATTCCCGCGTCATTTCCATCATCACGGGAATCTGCGCCGAGATTCCCATCTGGATTCTCCGGTGCACGCCCGATCAGCGGGCCGTCGATTTACTGAAAAAGAATGTTTGGAGGGATATGCCATGATCGCGCAAAAAGGCTCCAGCGAGCTGGTGGAGCTGCTGCACCGCAAGGCGGACGTGATGGGCATTCCGATCTCCGGTGTGTTTGAGCTGACGCCCATGTGCAGCATGAACTGCCGGATGTGCTATGTGCGCATGTCGGCGGAGGATGTGGCCAAGAGCGGCAAGCGGCTGCGCACCGTGGACGAGTGGCTGGAAATCGCAGAGGAATTTAAGAAACAGGGCATGCTTCTGCTGCTGCTCACCGGCGGCGAGCCCTTCACCTATCCGGGCTTCCGGGAGCTCTATACCAGGCTGCGGAACATGGGCTTTGTCATCAGCATCAATTCCAACGCCACGCTCATCGACGACGAGACCGTCCAGTGGCTGAAGGAGAACCCGCCCCAGAGAATCAACATCACCCTGTACGGCGCTTCCGACGAGACCTACATGCGCCTGTGCCAGCACCCCACCGGTCACACCGTCGTCACCCACGCCATCGAGGCGCTGCAGGACGCCGGCATCAACGTGAAGCTCAACTGCTCCGTCACCCCGGACAACGTCTGCGATCTGGAGGAGATCATCCGTTACAGCGACGAGCGCAAGCTCATCCTCCAGGCCACCAGCTACATGTTCCCGCCCCTGCGCAAGGACGCCACCAGCATCGGACAGAACAACCGCTTCTCCGCCGAGGACTGCGCCAAGGTGGAGGCCCGCATCCGCTATCTCCAGCGAGGGCGCGAGGACCTGCTCCGCTACTGTGAGAGAGTGGAGCAGCACTGCCCCCTGGAGGACGACGCCACCTTCGACTGCGAGGGCGACGGCGTTCGCTGCAGAGCCGGCAAGAGCACCTTCTGGCTCACCTGGGACGGACGGATGCTCATGTGCGCCATGATGGACAGGCCCAGCTTCGACTTAAATGAGATTTCTCCCGCCGAGGCCTGGGAACAATTGCGGGAATATACCCGTCAAATACGATTGCCGAGGGAATGCGCGGCCTGCGAGGCCAAGGACGCCTGCCGAACCTGCGCCGCCATGATCTATACCGAGACCGGCACCTATGACAAAAAGCCCCAATATCGCTGCGATCTGCTGCGCGCCACCCCGAGCGCCTGCCGCAGCATTCTGAAGGAGGAAAATGAAAATGAATGACGAAGAACGCCGCGACCTGAACCCCCAGGAGGAGGCAAAGCAGGTCGAGGAGACGGTCAAGGCCGTGAACTCCAAATCCAAAAGCACCCTGATCTGGACCGCTGTGGCTGTGGTTGCAGTTCTGGCCATCGCCCTGGTGATTTTCTTCAACGCCAGAGGCGGCTCCAACGGCTCCGGCAGCGCTGACAGTGAGGGCGGCGCCATCAGCTCCCTGTTCCACAAGGGCGACAAGGACAAGAACAAGGACAACGCCGACGATGAGGACGTCACCGCCCTCACCGACGAGAAGGTTGCCCAGTATGAGACCATCGGCGACAGCAACAAGTCCGGCATCTCCACCGACGTCAGCGGCGCCGGCGAGGCACCCGCTGCCCCCTGGACCACCCTGAACGACACCGACTACGGCGTGCACTTCTCCACTCTGGCCGCAGGCTATGACGGCTACTACATCGAGGACGGCTCCGACGAGGAGGTTCAGAACGTCCTGGCCATGCAGTTCTTCAACGACAGCGACCAGGCCATCCAGTACGCCGAGTACGTCTTCCGCGTGGACAGCACCGCCGTGAGCTTCAAGATCTCCAACCTGCCCGCCCACCAGTCCTGCGTGGTGCTGGAGGCCAACCGCCACAAGTACAACTCCGGCGAGGTGCTGGAGCTGATCTCCCGCGTGGTGGCCAAGGTGGACACCCTGCCCTTCGCTAGCGATCAGGTGCTGCTGGTGGACAACAGCGACAACACCGTCACCATCATGAACCTCACCAATGAGACCCTGCCGGTGGTGCGGTTCTTCTACAAGTACTTCTACGAGGATCAGAACACCTTCCTGGGCGGCATCACCTATACCGCCACCGCCGAGGACATCCCGGCCATGGGCAGCGTCACCGTCTCCCCCGGCCACTTCGAGTCCGGCGTGTCCATGTTCATGGGCTCCGGCGTGTACGAGAAGGACGCAGGTTAAAATCGAATTCATGAATTCCCTCGCCGCATACCATCTGCGGCGGGGGATTTTTTTAGTTTGGATGAAAATACATTCAAATACTAGTTTATCGGGGAGTAGACTAAAATGCCATTCCCCTTGGCTCTCCCTCCGGGAGAGCTGGCACGGCGGAAAATAGCCGTGACTGAGAGGGCTTGTTATTTCTTCTGACGCATTGAATTTACTGCACTTATCGTCCTGCAAAACCCTCTCAGTCGCTCGCAAGCTCGCGCCAGCTCCCCCAAAGGGGGAGCCATGTGGGTCTGACAGATAAACTCCAATTTCTCTCCTGTTGAAAACCGGCTTTCGGATGTGGTACAATATTAAAAAATCTAACGAAAGGAGAACGGCCATGCTGCACATCCACTACGGCCCTGCGGGAGCCGGCAAGACGTCGCTGCTGATGCAGACGCTGCAGGCGCGGGTCTCCGAAAAAAAGAATGGAAATCTGCTGCTGGTGCCGGAGCAGTACAGCCACGAGTGCGAGCGGGAGCTCTGCCGGATCTGCGGGGACAGCGCCAGCCTCTATGCCGAGGTACTGAGCTTCACCGGTCTGGCGCGAAAGGTCTCCGACGAGCTGGGCGGCAGCGCGGCGCCCATGCTGGATCAGGGCGGACGGCTGCTGTGTATGGCCAGAGCGCTGGGCCAGATCGCCTCCAGATTAAAGCTCTACGGCACAGCGGCGAGACGGGCGCAAACCCAGCAGTCTCTGCTGCTGGCGGTGGACGAGCTGAAGCTGGCCTGCGCGGACTCGGAACAGCTGCTGGAGACGGCGGAGCGCTGCGACGATTATCTGGGCGACAAGCTGCGGGATCTGGCATTGATCCTGGCCAGCTACGACGCTGTGGCGGCGCAGAGCGGCGCGGATCCCTCCGATCAGCTGACCAGGCTGAATCTGCAGCTGCCGGAGAGCGTTGTTTGCAGATGCCGGTTCTATCTGGACGGATTCACGGATTTTACAAAGCAGGAGCTGGCCGTGCTGGAGACGCTGTTGGAGCTGGGGGCGGAGGTCTCCCTCTACCTCACACTGGACAGCCCCGAGGGCGGCAGCGAGCTCTACGGGGCCCAGAGAAGCACCGTGGCGGAATTGAAGCAACGCTGCGCTGACCACGGCGTTCCGGTCCAGCTGCACCATCTGGAGGCGCGGGAAAGCTGCCGTGCCCCGGAACTGCAGGCTCTGAGCGAGGCATTGTTCGGCTTCACCAGTGAGACCCTCCCTGACCCCCAGGGGCGGATCTCCGTCTATCGCGCCCAGAACATCGCGGAGGAGTGTGAGCTGGCCGCGGCCAAGGCCCTGGAGCTGGTGCGAACCGGCTGCCGCTGGCGGGAGATTGCCGTGGCGGCCAGAGGCTTCGGAGACTATCTGGAGCCGCTGCAGCGGATGTTTGCGCACTACGGCGTGCCCCTCTATGTGGCCCAGCGGACGGATCTGCTGCAAAAGCCATTGGGCGTGCTGATCGCCGCAGCCTACGACGTGATCACCGGCGGCTGGGACAGCGAGGATGTGCTGGCGCTGCTGCGGACCGGACTGACAGCCCTCTCCCCTGAGGACTGCGACACCTTGGAAAACTACACGATCCTCTGGGGCATCCGGGGCGGCATGTGGAAGCGCAGCGAGCCCTGGAAGCTGCACCCCGAGGGCTACGGAAAAGAATACACCGACGAGGTGAAGGCCGAGATCGAGCGCATCGACGGTCTCAGACGCATTGCCGCAGAGCCGCTGATGGTGCTGGAGCGGGAGAGCAAGGCCGCCTCCACCGCCGCAGAGCAGGCAAAGGCCCTGGCGGATTTCTGGGAGTCCCTGGGTCTGGCCCAGCGGCTGGAGGAACGCTCCGAGGCCCTCAGACAGGACGGGCGCGAGGCCTTGGCTGCGGAATATGCCCAGATCTGGGAGCTGCTGGTCTCCGCGCTGGAGCAGGTGGCCGCCGTATTGGGCGACGCGAAGCTGGACGCGGAGGGGTTTTCCAAGCTGTTTCTGCTGATGCTCAGCCGCTACGACATCGGCACGATTCCGGTGTCTCTGGACAGAGTCACCGCAGGCGACTATGACCGCATGCGCCGCAGAGGCGTGAAGCATTTGATCGTATTGGGCGCCTCCGACGACCGGGTGCCCCAGGCCGGCGACGCCGGCGGGGTCTTCTCCGTGGATGACCGGAGGCAGCTTTTGGAATTGGATCTGGACATCGGCGGCGGGCGCGAGGACGATCTCTGGAGAGAATACGCTCTGGCCGCCAGCTGTCTCGCCCTGCCGGAGGAAACGCTGACGGTCTGCTATTCCGCGGCGGGATCAGAGGGGCAGCCCCTCCGCCCAGCCTTCTTCGTGGATCGGATCCGGCAGATGTTTGAGACGGAAACGCAGAGCGTGGATCTCATGTCTCTTCGGAAAAACGCCCCTGCCCCGGCGCTGTCTCTGGCGGCCCGGTATCTGCGGGGCGTACAGGACGAAAGCTGCCGCGCGGCCTTCGACTGGTATGAACAGCGCGAGCCGGAGAAGCTGCGCCGGTTCCGCCGAATGGCCTCCCTGCTGCGGCAGGATCTCTCCCCGGAGCGGGCGGAAGCCCTCTACGGCGTGCAGACGAAGCTCTCCGCCACCAGATCGGAGCAGTTCGCCCGGTGCCGCTACGCCTATTTCCTCAAGTTCGGCCTGAAGGCCCAGCCGAGACGGAACGCCGCCTTCTCCGCCATGGAGATCGGCACCTTCTTCCATGCGGTTTTGCAGGGCGTGGCCGAGGACGCGGCCCAAATGGGCGGATTTTCCAAGATCACGGATGATGAGCTCCGCAGCTGCGCAGATCGGCATGTGGCCGACTATATCCACGGGGAGCTCCAGGATTTTCAGGACAAAAGCCCTCGATTTATCTACTTGTTCAAGCGGCTGACCCAGAGCGTGCAGACCATCGTTCTGGACATGGCTCAGGAGCTGCGGTGCAGTGATTTTCAGCCGCTGGACTTCGAGCTGGACTTCTCTGACCGGGATGCGCTGCCGCCGGTGACGCTCTCCGACGGGGAGACACGCCTCACCCTCACCGGCATCGCGGACCGGGTGGACGGCTGGGTCCACGACGGGAAGCTGTACCTGAGAGTGGTGGACTACAAGACCGGGCGGAAGGTGTTCTCCCTCTCGGATGTGCTCTACGGCATGGATCTGCAGATGCTGCTGTACCTCTTCGCACTGGGAAAAGTGGGCGAGGCCCGCTATGGCCTTCCGGTGGTTCCGGCGGGAGTGCTGTACCATCCCGCCAGAGATCCCATGGTCTCCGCATCGGAACGGATCTCTGACCAGGAGCTCCGGAAGAAACGCTCCGCAGAGCTCCGGCGTTCCGGACTGGTTCTGGACGCGGACGGCGTGATGGACGCCATGGATCACGAGCCGGAGAAGCAATACGTAAAAATCCGCAGCGGCAAGACCGTGGGCGGCAAGGGCGTCTCGGTGGCGAACGCGGAGCGGATGGGTCTCCTTGCAAGGCACATTGAGGACACCCTCCTGACCCTCACCAAGGAGCTCCGCCGGGGCAGCATCCGGCCGGAGCCCGTCTATCGCAGCGCGGACGACACCGCCTGCACCCACTGCGACTATAAAAGCGTCTGCCACTTCGACCCCATGAACGGCAGCGACTGTCACAGAATCATCACACCCATGACCCCCGATCAGGTCTGGGCCAAGCTGGAGGGAGTCGAAGACCATGGCTGAGATGCAATTTACCCCCGCCCAGGCTGCGGCCATAGAAAGCCGCGGCAGCGCGGTGCTGGTCTCCGCCGCAGCCGGCAGCGGTAAAACCAGAGTTTTGACCGAACGACTCATGGCCTGGCTCACCGGCGAAAATTCGGTGGACATTGACCGATTTTTGATCATCACCTTTACCAAGGCCGCCGCCGGGGAGCTGAGAAGCCGCATTCTGGAGGGCATCTCTGAGCGCAGCGCCGCCCAGCCGGAAAACCGGGAGCTCCGACGGCAGATGGCGTTGGTGAACCGGGCGCAGATCGGCACCATCCACAGCTTCTGCGGCAATCTGCTCCGGGAGCACTGCGCCGCCCTGGCCCTGCCGCCGGACTTTCGCATTGCGGACGAGAATCAGGCCATCTCCCTGAAGGCCGCCACCCTGGAGCGGCTGCTGGAGGACAGCTATCAGAGCATCGAGACCGACGAGGCCTTCCGCGCACTGGTGGACTCCGTGGGCGCCGGGAGAGACGACCGCAGACTCCAGGCGCTGACTTTAAAACTCTACGAAAAAATGCAGGCCCACGCGCGCCCCTCCCTCTGGGCAGAGCGGCAGGCGGAGCTGCTGCGGCTTAACGGCGTCACCGATACCGCCGAGACCCCCTGGGGGCAGGAGCTGCTGCGGGACGCCAGGGCTGCCCTGCGCTACTGGCAGAAGACTATGGACGCGGTTTTGACCGAGATCGCCCCGCGGGACTGGCTCATGAATGCCTACGGCGTCAGCTTTTCCGAGACCGCCGACGGCATTTATCGGGCGCTCACCGCCGCGGAGGTGGGCTGGGACGCCGCTGCCGAGGCCATCGGGAACATTGAATTTCCGAAGCTCGGCGCCGTTAGAAACCCGCCGGAGCCGGAAGTGAAGGACCGGGCGCAGAATGTAAGAAAACGCTGCAAGGCCGCCGTGGAAAAGCTGCAGAAGCAGTTCGCCGAGCGGTCCGACACCATGCTCTCGGATCTGAAAACCGCGGCTCCCGCCATGATCCGGCTGCTGGAGCTGGCGGTGGAGTTTGACCGCCGTTATACCAATGAAAAGCGCCGCCGGGGACTGGTGGACTACGCGGATCTGGAGCATCTGGCGGCCCAGCTGCTGACCCATGAGGACGGCAGCCCCACGGAGCTGGCGGCGTCCGTCTCCGGAAGGTTCCGAGAGGTCATGGTGGACGAATACCAGGACGTCAGCGAGGTGCAGGATCAGATCTTCCGGGCGGTCTCCGACGGCGGAAAGCAGCTGTTCCTGGTGGGTGACGTGAAGCAGTCCATCTATCGCTTCCGGCTGGCGGATCCCACGATCTTTCTGGAGAAATACAACACCTTCTCCCCTGTCGAGACCGCTGCAGACGGTCAGGCCCGGCGCATCCTGCTGCAGGAAAACTTCCGCTCCCGCGGCGCGGTGCTGGAGGGTGTGAACCACGTATTCAAAAATATTATGTCAACTTCCTTGGGCGAGCTGGACTACGACGAGAACGCCCGGCTCAAATGCGGCCTTGACGATATGCGCGGCGGGGAAAAGCCGGAGCTGTGCCTCCTGCAGCTGCCGGACAAAAGCGAGCACGCGGTGTTCCAGCGGCAGCAGCTGGAGGCGGAGTATGTGGCCTCCAGGATCCGGCAGCTCATGGATGAAGGATACAGCTGCGGCGACATGGTGATTCTTTTGCGAAGCGCCAACAGCATCGGCCCGGTGTATCGGCAGGCGCTGATCCAAAAGGGCATCCCCGTGGACGCGGAGCAGGGCGGCGGGTTTTATGACGCGCTGGAGATCTCGGTGCTGCTTTCCCTGCTCTCGGTCATCGACAATCCCCATCAGGACGTGCCGCTGGTGGCGGTGCTGGCCTCTCCCCTGTTCGGGTTCAGCTCCGACGAGCTGGCCGCCATTCGGGAGCAGGAGCGGGAAAAGGACTTCTGCACCGCGCTGAAAACCGCGGCGGAGTCCGACGAACACTGCCGCGCCGTCTGGGAGCTGATCACCGGATGCCGAGAGCGGGCGCCGGATCTGCGGCTGTCGGAGCTGATCTGGTATCTCTACGACGCGCTGGATCTGCTGGCGCTGTGCTCCGCCATGGCCGACGGCGAGATGCGCACCGAGCGGCTGATGCAGCTTTTGCAGCTGGCGAAGACCTTTGAGGCCACGGGCTATCGGGGGCTGCACCGGTTTGTCCAGTGGCTCTCCGATCAGGCGGAGCAGGGTCGGGAGCCGGCAGTCAGCTCCACGAAGCAGGCGGTGCGGATCATGAGCATCCACCGCTCCAAGGGCTTGGAGTTTCCCATCGTCTTCCTGTGCGATCTGGCGAGACAGTTCAACCAGAGCGACGCCCGAGACGACGTGCTCATCCACCCGACGCTGGGGCTGGGGCCGAAATGCTTCGATCCTGAACGCGGGGTGCAGTATCCCACCTTCGCCCGCAGCGCCGTGGCCGCGAGACTCACCAGAGAGACGCTCTCCGAGGAGATGCGGCTGCTCTATGTGGCCATGACGAGAGCCAAGGAGAAATTGATCCTCACCGGTACCTTTGCGGATGTGGACGGAGCCATGGAAGCCTGCGGTTCCGAAAGGGAGAGCCCCATTGCGCCGGAGCTTTTGCGGGAGGCCTCCAGCCCGATTCTCTGGCTGCTGCGCACGGCGCTGCTGCCCGGCGGCGAGGATGCGTTTCAGCTGGTGCGGGAGCGGGTTTCTCCCCAGCAGGAGGCCGAAACGGAGCTGCTGCCGCTGGAGCAGCTGACCTTCGACGCCTCGGAGACCGAGGCGGATCGGGAGCTGGCGGAGCGGCTGACCTTCGTCTATCCCCACGGGAAGGCGGCGGCGCTGCCCTCCAAGGTGACGGCCACGGAGCTGAAAAAGCACAAATCCCCCGCCGAGGCGGAGGACGGCATGCCCCTGGTGAGCGCGCCCAGGGCAGACTTCCGAAAACCAGATTTCCAGACCGGCGAGCGGCCCCTCACCGCCGCGGAAAAAGGCACCGCCACCCACCGGGTGCTGCAGTATCTCACCTTCAGCGACACGGACACCGACGAGGCCGTCTCGGCGCAGATCCGGCGGCTCACGGCGGAGGGATTTCTCTCCGATCGGGAGGCCAGAGCCGTGCAGGTGCGCTCCATCCGGGCGTTGATGGCATCAGAGCTGGGCGCGCGGATGAAGCGGGCGGAACTGGCCGGAACGCTGAAACGGGAGCAGCGGTTCTCCATTCTGGTGCCGGCATCGGAGCTCTTCGCCGACGGCCCGGAGGAAAAGGTGCTGCTCCAGGGCGTGGTGGACTGCAGCTTTGAAGAGGACGGCAAGCTGATTATCGTGGACTACAAGACGGACCGCATTCCGGCGGAGGTGGTGCCGGAGCGGACTGCCTACTACGCCAGCCAGCTCCGGGCCTACGGCTCCGCCGTGGAGCGCATCACCGGTCTTCCGGTCTCGGAACGGCTGCTGTTCTTCCTCCACAACGGGATCATATCCGAAGTGCGCAAATAAAAATTACAGCCTGCTGATGTTACAGCAGGCTGCATTTTTTATAGGGGCTTAAAAAGAAATGGTTCAGATGATGCGGTCCAGCAGGTCGGCGAAGTCCTTGAAGTACTCATACAGGCCGCTGGGGTCCACGGGCTCGGAGCTCTGCTCCACAGGCTCCGCAGTGGGTTCTGCGGGAGTCTCCGGCGCAGCAGAGGGTTCCGGTTCCACCGTCGGTTCCGGCTCATCCACCGGCTCGGGCACATACTCCGGCGCGCTGGGCGGGACCGTGGGCGTCACGATGGTGTCCAGGATCTCACCGCTGGTGGCGGAGACGGTGTAGGCATATTCGGCGGTATCTGTCACCACATTGGCAACGAAGGCCAGCTCCTGGTCAAAGCAGTCCAGAACGGTGGCCACCGCGTCGGTGGAGACATTGGCCGGACAAATCTGTGCCGCCAGTTCGGCGACCACATTGGAATCCTGATAATTCGCGCGGCTCACAGTGCCGGTGAGCTTCGCGGAAACGGGCTTGGCAGCCAGGGTGTCCATCACATAGAACAGATCCTGAATGCTGAGCGACTGTAGCTCCGCCTCGTCCAGACCCTCGGCGTTTTTGGCCAGAGTCTGTACCAGGGCGGTCTTGCCGGCGGAGATGCCGCTGAGGGAGACCTGATCCCCGTCGATCTGCTGATAGAGCACCGCCAGACGCAGAGAGGTCTTATCCGCGGCGGTCTCCACGGATTTCACGACCAGCTGCTGGAGCTGCTCGGCGCGGCTGTCGCTGGCGTCCTGCACGGTGACGAGGATGCCGTTGGAGGCGTTGGTGATATAGCCTGCGCGGATGAAGTCCTCGGTCAGCGTCTCCACTGCCTGCTCGAGGGTTTTGCCCTCCAAATCTTCATTGGCAAGGAGCACTGCGGCGTCGGAATTGTTGGTCCGCACCTGGCAGACCCGGTTGAAGCCGTTGACCGTGACGGAGACGCTGGGATTCACATCGAAGGTCAGCACCGTGCGGCTCATGGCGTTGACGCCCATGAACGTGCCGATGCCGATGATCAGAATCAGCATGGCGGCCAAGGCGGCGATGCGCTTCCACGGGCTCTGTCGTCTCGGGTTCAGGTTGATGACGCGGCCATCCTTGCGGGGCGCGGGCGGCGTGTCGCAGGCGGCCAGCAGCTCCTCCAGACGGTTCGGAGCCAGGGATTCGACCTCTTCACGCAGTCGCTTATTCAGTTGTGGTTCGTTCATAAGGATTCCCCCAACAGCTTCTTGAGCTTCTGTAAGGCCCGACGATATTTATTCAACACTGTGGAAAGCGGCAGCTCCAAAAGCTCCGCGATCTCCCGGTGCTTCAGTCCGGACACGGCATGCAGCAGAACGATCTGCTGCTCCTCCTCGGAGAGCTTGGTGACGACGGCTCTGAGAATCAGCTTGTTCTCCACGGCCAGATAGTGATCCAGCGGGTCGGCGGGATCGGTGTAATCCTCCGGAATGGAGAACGACAGCGAATCCGTCCGCAGACGGCGCAGCGCCAGATTCTTCGTGATGCCCAGCAGCCACGGCAGCGGCTCTTTGCCTCTCGGGATATAGGACGCCGCGGAGTTCCACAGCTGGATGAAGGTCTCCTGCATCACATCCTCCGCACGCTCCCGGTCATGGAGCATGGAGAGGGCAAAGCCGAAAACCGCGCCCTTGTGCTGCAGATACATCGTACTCAGCGCATCACGGTCACCATTTGCAATTTTCAAAATCCGTTCCTCGTCCGGAGTCAGATGTGTCATTGCTTCGTCCATGGCGACAGCCACTCCTGTTCAGACTCGTCCGAGGGCATAGCTATCCCCCGGGCTGCGTCTATCATAACACATCTTCACCCTATATTGCAAAATATTCTCAAAAATATCGCAGTTTTTTTGAAGGAATGGAAAATATCATGTGAACTTCCTGTGAATTCCATATTCACACAATTCAATTTCTTAATAATTTTTCAGAATCATGATTCAGAAAAAAATGAGATAAAGGCGCCGTTTTTCAGGAATACAATATAGAAATCCATTTCGCGCCCTTTTGAACAGCGAAATGAATCAGGAGGAAACGATGAAAACTTACGCAACCCGTTCCAGACGGCTCCTGGCCCTGCTGCTGGCCGCCGTCATGCTGCTCGGCGCTCTGAGCATGACCGCCGGCGCCGCCACCAAGGAAAACGTAAAACAGTACAAAACCTATATGTGCATCGGTGACAGCATCGCCGCAGGCTACACCGTCCACGACGGCAAGGAATACGCCATGCAGCGCGTTCCCGCCGCCTACCACAGCATCGTGGCCGACGCCGTCGGCGCCGAGCTCTATCAGTTCGGCTGGAGCGCCTTCCGCTCCGTGGAGCTGCGCTACATGCTGGAGGGCAAGCGCTATGATCTGGACGATCTGTGGGTGAACACCTACGGCCCGCTGATCGCAGACGAGGTGCTGGACACCGCCCGCGACAAGTATCTGGCCGCCATCGACGACACCGAGCTCATGACCATCAACCTGGGCTCCAACGACATTCTCAGCTATTCCTTCGCCAGAGCTCTGACCGATTACGCCGCCGCGTCCAACGACGAGCGCGTCCAGGAGGTCAAGGAGCTGCTGGACAAGACCGGCAACGTGGGCGCCGCCATGGCGAAGCTGGTGGATCTCGGCGTGAGCTTCCGCTCCGGCTCTGCCCTGCCCACCGCCATGACCCGGGCCTCCACCCGGTTCCAGCTGAACTTCAACGCCTGCCTGAAGGACATCTACAACCGCAACCCCGACGTGACCATCGTGGTGGTGGGCGTGTATAACCCCTACAACACCTTGAAGGTCTCCGGGGACTCCGACATGACCCTCGGCGGCATCGTGCAGCCCTTCGTGGACATGATCAACCTGTTCCTGAAAACCGGCTGCCCCTACCACAACAAGTACCTCTACGCCGACGTGAACGGCACCGAGACCTGGCCCATGGTTCTGGATCTCGACGACATGGAGACCTTCCTGAAGAACCACACCTGGTCCGTCCATCCCACCAAGGCCGGCCACGCCTACATGGCGGAGAAGATCATCGGCGTCCTGCCTGAGCGCAGCGCGGACGATCCGCAGCCAACTCCCACCACTTCTCCGGAGCCCACCACCTCTCCGGAGCCCACCACTTCCCCGGAGCCCACTGCCTCTCCGGAGCCGGCCAAGGTGTTCCCCTTTAAGGACGTGGCCGCCGGCAGCTGGTACTATCCCTATGTCTACTACGTCTGGGAGCATGATCTCATGAACGGTATGGACACGGATATCTTTGCCCCCGACGGCACCACCACCCGCGCCCAGTTCGCCCAGGTCGTCTACCGTCTGGCTGAGAAGCCCGCAGTCACCGACGCCCAGCGGGCCGCCTGCCCCTTCAAGGATCTGACTGCAGGCTGGTATCAGGACGCTGTGGTCTGGTGCTACGCCAACGGCGTGGTCAACGGCACCTCTGCCACCACCTTCGATCCCGACGCCAGCATCACCCGCGAGCAGATGGTGGCCATGCTCTACCGCTTCTCCAAGCAGACCGTGACCAACACCGACGCGGCCAAGGCCTTCTCCGACGCCGCCAGCATCAGCGAGTACGCTGTGCCGGCAGTGGCCTGGGCGCTGCAGAATAAGATCGTCAACGGCATGGGCGACGGCACCTTCGCGCCCCAGGGTCTCTCCACCAGAGCCCAGCTGGCCGCCGTTCTCCAGCGCTATCAGCAGATGGGTTCTTAAATCCCCGAAACCCTCTCTTTTCTTTCACCCTGGCACCCAGCGTGTCAGGGTGATTTCTTTTTAAAAATGCGCTGATACTTCCGAATGCAACTTGTCGTTCCTGCCATTTCGTGTATAATAATAATGTTCGCCTTTTGGCAGAAAGCCTGTTTTTTGCCGTGATTTCATTCAGATTTGAAGTTATTCAACTGAATGTTAAATATCTCAAAAAACTTCAAATTGAGAAAAAATGTTGCGATAAAAACAGGAGAAATCTACAATACATATTGGAATATGATCGGATACTGGAAGACCGCCGGCAGTCCGGGGGGGATAGCCGCAAAAGGCGGACGTTCCAATCCAATCACGAAGGGGGAAATTTTTCGTGACAGAAGTCAACAAGAAACCATCTGAACTGAAGCCGTGGCTGCAGTTCTTCACTGAGGAAGCCAAACAGGCAGAGCTTCCCAAAGAATCCATCTATCAGCACATGGTGAAGGTCAACCAGGGCAACCTGGACACCGTCGCCATCAACTATTTCCAGAATCAGATCTCGTACGGCAAGCTGATCCAGGACATCGACCAGTGCGCCGCCGCCTTTGCGGAGCTGGGCGTCAAGAAGGGCGACATCGTCACCTTCTGCTCCATCACCGTGCCGGAGTTGGTGGTGGCCATCTATGGTCTGAACAAGCTGGGCGCAGCCGCCATGGTTCTGGACCCGCGCAACACCGCCAGCACCGTTCTGGGCTTCATGCAGAACGCGGATTCCCATCTTCTGATGATGCTGGACGCCGCGCCCAACATCCAGAGCGTGCTGCTGTCTGAGGAGATCCACGCCCAGGCGGAGCGGATCGTGGTCTATTCCATCCGCAACTCCATGCCCGGCGGCCTGCTGAAATTCCTGGCCGGACTGAAGATTCCGGATCGCACCCAGTACAACGAGAAGGTGCTCCGCTGGAAGACCTTCATGGAGCTGGGCTACGGCAAGGACGTCCCCACGGTGGATTACAGCGAGTTTGAGCTGGCGGGCATCGCCCTCACCGGCGGCACCACCGGCGCGCCCAAGGGCGTCATGTTCACCAACGACGGCTTCAACGCCGTGGCGCTGGACTTCCAATACTGCGGCGTGGAGTACGACCACTCCCACCGTTTCATGAACATTATCCCGGCCTTCGCTTCTTACGGCATGGTGGCGAGCCTCCACATGCCCCTGAGCCTGGGTCTCGAGATGATCATCATCCCGAAGTTCGACTCCGACTCCGTGGGCAAGTACATCAAGAAGTATCGTCCGCAGCACACCCTGATGGTGCCCGCGCACTATGAGAAGCTCATGAACTCCAAGGAGATGCGCGACGGCTTCATGCTGGACTTCTTCATCACCGCTGGCTCCGGCGGCGACACCATGAACGCCGGTCTGGAGGGCAAGCTCAACGGCTTCCTGAAAGAGCGCGGCGCCATGTTCCCGCTCAGCCAGGGCTACGGCATGAGCGAGGTCAGCTCCGCCGCCTGCTGCAGCTGCAACGGCAACTTCCGCTCCCTCAGCGTGGGCTATCCGCTTTTGATGAACACCATGGGCATCTTCAAGCCCGGCACCACCGAGGAGCTGGACTACGGGGAAGAGGGCGAGATCTGCATCACCGGCCCCGCCGTCATGCTGGGCTATCTGAACAATCCCGCCGAGAGCGAGAAGATCATGATCAAGCACCCCGACGGTCAGGTCTGGATCCACTCCGGCGACCTGGGCAGCATGGATGAGGACGGCTTCATCTTCATCAAGGGCCGCATCAAGCGCATGATCATCATGTTCAACGGCCACAAGGTCTTCCCCACGTTCATTGAGGACGTGCTGGGCAAGCATCCCGACGTCATGAGCTGCGCCGTCGTGGGTGTGAACGACCGGGATCACGCCCAGGGCAAGAGCGTCCACGCCGTCATCCAGCTCAAGGACAAGTCCCGCAGTCAGGAGGAGGTCAAGAAAGAGCTCTATGAGCTCATGGACGCCGAGGTGGAGGCCAGCGTCATCCCCAAGACTCTGGAGTTTGTGGATGAGATGCCCCACACCGGCATGGGCAAGATCGACTATCTCAAGCTGGCCAAGGATTACGACGCCAGAATGGAAGCAGCCGCCGAAGCTGCAAACGCATAAATTACGCGCAAATAAAGGTGGAGGAATCATGAAACATACCCGCAGAATTCTCGCGGTGATCCTCGTGATCGCCATGCTGGCCGGAATGGGTTCCGCGCTGGCTCTGGAAAAATATCAGTACACCAAGTACAGACAGTATATGTGCGTCGGTGACAGCATCGCCGCCGGCTATACCTACAGCGGCAGCTGGGACAACTACGGCTTCGTCCGTGTGCCCGGCGCCTATCACGACATCGTGGCCAACGCCGTGGACGCCGATCTGCTGCAGTATGCCTGCAGCGGCTTCCGGCTCATCGAGTTCCGCTACATGATGGACGGCGTCGAGACCGATCCGGACGAATTCTGGGAGCAGGCCTTCGGCAAGCAGTACATGTCCCCCAAGGTGCTGGATGACCAGTACACCGACATGTTCCGCGACGGCATCAAGACTTCCGATCTCATGAGCATCAACCTGGGCTCCAACGACATTCTGACGCCCGCCGTGCTCAAGGCGATCAGAGACATGAATTCCTCGGACGATTCCACCGAGACCAGCAAGACCCGCCAGGCTGTAAAAGACTTTCTGAACAAGCTGGGCGAGAGCAACAGCAGCTTCGCCCGTCTTCTGACCCTGGCGAACACCGCCAGCGGTATGCCGCCCGTGCTGCGGGATCTGGTCAAGAACCTGTGGGATTACTACCAGCTGTTCAAGGAGAACTGGGAGGCCTCCATGAAGGTGGTCTACGAGCTGAATCCCGACATCACGGTTCTGGCCCTGAGCGTCTATAACCCCGCCTACAAAATCTATGTGGACGCCAACAATTCCATCAATCTCGGCCCCATCGTGCAGCCCGTCATCGATCTGATCAACCAGTTCCTGAAGAGCGGCTCCAAGTACGCCAAGAACTACACCTTCGTGGATGTGGACGGCGTGGACTCCTGGGGCATGACTATGCAGGATCCGGACTACTTCACCTACTTTGTCTGGTCCATGCATCCCACCCGCGCCGGTCACACCGACATCGCCAACCGTATGCTCAAGGTGCTGCCGGAGCACTGGGTTGACATCGAGTTCAGCCAGCAGCCCCAGGACGTCACCGTCGCCGCTGGCGAGGAGGCCGCCTTCTCCGTGGCCACCAAATTCCACAACACGCCCTACTATCAGTGGTACTGCGCTCCGGCTGACAGCGACAACTGGACCATCATCCAGTCCTCTGCCAACAAGCTGGACAACGACGGCAACGCCCTCAAGGACGAGGACGGCCAGCCCATCGCCAATGAGGAGTTCAACGCAACCGCCGCCACGGCAGAGCTGAAGCTCACCGCCGACAAGGCCATGGACGGCACCCGCTATCGCTGCGTGGTCAAGGACTTCTACGGCCAGCGGCCCGCCATCACCAGCGACGCCGCCACTCTGACCGTGATCGATCCGGCTCCGACCCCGACGCCCACCGCGTCTCCCGAGGTGTCTCCGAGCCCGTCTCCTGAGACTTCTCCCAGTCCCTCCCCCAAGGCCTCTCCGGAGCCCACTGTTTCCCCGGAGCCCACTGCTTCCCCGGAGCCGACCACGACTCCTGAGCCCGAGAAGGTCTTCCCCTTCAAGGATGTGACCAACGGCAGCTGGTACTATCCCAACGTCTACTATGTCTGGGATAAGAACATCATGGAGGGCGTGAGCACGGATCTCTTCGCTCCCGACAGCACCACCACCCGCGCGCAGTTCGCCACGGTCATCTATCGCATGGCCGGCAATCCGGATGTGACCGGTATGCGCTGCCCCTTCACGGATCTGGCGGCAAGCTGGTACAAGAACGCCGTAATCTGGTGCTACAACAACAACGTGGTCAACGGCACCTCCGCCACCACCTTCGATCCCAACAGCAACATCACCCGCGAACAGATGGTGGCCATGCTCTATCGTTACTCCAAGGACGCCGTCATCAGCACGGACAACCTGAAGGCCTTCAGCGACGCCGCGAGCATCAGCCAGTACGCTGTCCCCGCCGTGGCTTGGGCGGTGCAGAACAACATCGTCAACGGCATGGGCGACGGTACCTTCGCCCCTCAGGGCAATTCCACCCGCGCCCAGTTGGCGGCAGTGCTCAGCCGTTACATGGAGCTGAAGAAGCAGTAATATGCCCCCGCCACAGGTGCATCAAATCCCCCCTTGATCATCTGTGTCATCCACCGCAGCACAAGTCCCCCTTGTGCTGCGGTTTATTTTTTTCAAGAGAAATGCAAGCATTTCTCTTGAGAAAAACACTTCGAACGGCGTTTTTGGCGCAAGTGCGACTTGCGAAAAGAAAAACGCCGTTCTTCGTGAGATGTATTTTGCGCGCCGAAACAAGTTCCGGCGGCAAAATGTGATGTGCGATCCATAAAAACAGCCCGCTGCGGTTTTGCAGCGGGCTGTTTGGTTTGATTGGATGTATTAATAGAAAGTCGCGACGGCCTCTTCGGGCTTTTCGGCGGGCTCCACGGAGATGATCTGGAGCACCGGGCCCTTTCTGCCGTAGGCGCGGTGGAACTTGTTTTCCAGCTTCGCGGTGATGATGGCCCAGCTGTCGTCGGGGACGTTTTCGGCATTCTCCCAGTTGCAGACCACGCCGGCAAACTGAATATCCTCCACGCAGCAGGTCATGACGTGCCGCCCGGCGACGAAGCTCCCCTTGGGCAGGCCCTTTCTCTGGAGGCAGCGGCCCTTGAAGCGGACGGTCTTGCCGTGGTACTTCTTGGTCTCCTCGGACATATCCCGATACCAGATGGCGTAGTCCCGGTCCCCGATCTCCACGATGGGGGCCTCGATGTCGAAGGGCAGCGGGTCCTCGATGTCGTCATACTCCACGTGGCCGTCGGAGCCGTACTCATAGGCGATGTCGCACCGTCTGGAGACGCCGCGGACCACCTTGTGCAGCTCCATCTTGTCGATGCCGTCGTGGTAGCGGTTCATGACCACCAGCTCCGCGCTCTTGAGCTTGTCCACCATCAGCTGGCGCATGTTGGCGTTGTAGCTCAGGAACGTGGTGGCGTCGCAGAACAGGAATTCCTGGGCCACCACCCAACTGTCCGGCAGGTTCTGATAAAGGGTATCCAGCAGCCACATGCCGTTGTACTCGATGATGATGCGCTCGGGGTTGATCTCCCTGCCCATGGCCTCCAGGGCCTCGGGGGTGAAATCCGCCTCGTTTTCCAGGGTGCGCATGAAGATGTTCGGCCCGCAGAAGCGGGAGGGGTCATACTCCTCTTCCCCGTCCTCGCACATCAGCAGCAGCGTGCGCTCGCCCTGATGGAAGCGGGGGTCCTCCAGGGTCTCCTGGATGAACTTGGTCTTACCGCCGTCCAGGAAGCCGGTGAAGAGGTAGACCGGTAAATTCTTTTGCTCAGCCAAGGAAGAACAGCTCCTTCAGCGCGTCCTCTTTCAGCTCAGAGCCGATGACGCAGATGCGGCCCGTGACCTGGGCGCCGCCGCGGCGGACGTCGCTCTCGCCGGGGACATAGTCAAAGTGGATCCAGCCGCCGTCCTGGGCCGGGACGATGCCCTTGGAGCGCAGCACGACGCCGTATTTCTTCTCGTCCAGCAGCGCCTCGAGGATGGCCGTGACCTCCTCGTCGGTGTACTTGCGAGGCGTCTCGGCGCCCCAGCTGGTGAAGATCTCGTCGGCGTGGTGATGATGGTGGTCGTGGTCATGATGGTGGCCGCAACCGCACTCCTCGCCGTCCTCATGGTGATGATGGTGGTGCTCGTGCTCGTCCTCATCGTCGTCATGATGATGGTGGCAGCACTCGTGCTCGTCGTCATCATGGTGATGATGGTGCTCGTACTCGTCCTCATCGTCGTCGTGATGATGGTGGCCGCAGCCGCACTCGTCCTCGTCATCATCGTCGTGGTGATGGTGATGATGCTCGTGGGCTTCCTCCTCCAGATGCTTCAGCTCGGCGGAGAGGGTGTCCTGCCGCTCCATGGTCTCCAGAATCTGAGCGCCGGTGAGCTCCGGCCACGGGGTGGTGACGATGGTGGCGGTGGCATTGACGCCCCGCAGAAGCTCAACGCACTTGTCCAGCTTCTCCTGGCTGACGCCGTCGGTGCGGGAGAGGATGATGGCACTGGCGTGCTCCACCTGGTTGTTGAAGAACTCACCGAAGTTTTTCATATACAGCTTGCACTTGTTGGCGTCCACCACGGTGGTGAAGCCGTTGAGCTTCAGCTCGTCGGTCTCCACGGCCTGGACGGCGCGGATCACGTCGGAGAGCTTGCCAACGCCGGAGGGCTCAATGAGGATGCGGTCCGGGTGGAACTGCTCCAGCACCTGCTTGAGGGCCGCCTCGAAGTCGCCCACCAGAGAGCAGCAGATGCAGCCGGAGTTCATCTCGTTGATGGTGACGCCGGCGTCCTGCAGGAAACCGCCGTCGATGGCGATCTCACCGAACTCGTTTTCGATCAGCACGATCTTCTCGCCCTGGTACGCCTCGGCGATGAGCTTTTTGATCAGCGTCGTCTTGCCCGCGCCCAGAAAACCGGAGAAAATGTCAATTTTGGTCATGGTATCAAACACTTCCTGTCTAGATTTGGCCCGAAAGCCTATGATGTTAGTGTATAATATAGCACAATTTTTAAAAAATGCAAGAGGGCCGGATCGAAGGAGGATGATACCGCATTGGAAGATTCAGATTGGAGTTTTACACTCGCTCCCTGTAGGGCGGGGACCTGTGCCCCGCC
>CAMHPQ010000008.1 GCA_946187035.1 uncultured Clostridia bacterium
GCCCTTTCCGGTCCAGACGGAGAGGCCCGCGCTGTCCGCCACAACGGCCACTGCCGCGGCGGAGGAACGATTCACCTTCTCAATGTTCTTCAAGATGACATCGTTGGGCAGGGGGTTCAAAATCGGAATGGCAGGCGCTCCGTAATGCTCCATGCTGATAAGACCGCCGGGGAGGGTCTGGGGCACCACGCCGTCCCCAAAGCAGTCAATAAAACCGCATTTTGCCGCAGCCTCGATGACGCCGTCGTTGTATTCCAGCGTCACGTCGGTCTTACTGTACTGGGTCAGAGCGCCGATGGGGCCGCTCAAAAGTGGCAGATTCAGCTTGGCTCCGAAGAGCTCGCAGCTGGTGTCCACAGCTCCGTCGGGAGCGAACACATCCATATTCAGCCCGATCCGCTGCCATGCGTTCCAGTTTACGTTCGCACCGTTGCCGGGGGCTTTGGAGCCGGGGCCGGGGATCTTGTTGCCGCAGCCCAGACCGTTGCAGACCGGACATGCCTTGCAGTTAGCAATGGCCTTTTTCGCTTTTTCCCGCACTTCGTCAAAGGTCATGACATCCACCTCATTAATACATAGATAAATATACTATATCATACCATTCTTTTCCTGACAAGCACCATTGACGCCTTTCAAAATAAAGCGTATAATACTTTGCTGTGAAAATGGATTTGGAGGGATTTTCCAATGGTCAAGCTTTATGACGGCGGCGTCTATCTTGTGAACGGCGAGACGCTGATTTCTGAGCAGGAGGCACAGGGTTATCAGAGGGAAGAGGCCCGAAAAGGCACCATTGCCTATGGGATTCTGAAAGCGCATAACACCTCTGAGAATATGGAGCAGCTGCGGCTGAAGTTCGACGCCATGGCCTCCCACGATATCACCTTTGTGGGTATCATTCAGACGGCGAAAGCCTCCGGCATGGAGCGTTTCCCGCTGCCCTATGTTCTGACGAATTGCCACAATACCCTCTGCGCCGTGGGCGGGACCATCAACGAGGACGACCATATGTTTGGTCTCTCCGCTGCGCGGAAATATGGCGGTATCTACGTCCCGCCCCACATCGCGGTGATTCACCAGTACATGCGTGAGATGCACGCAGGCTGCGGCAAGATGATTCTGGGCTCCGATTCCCACACCCGTTACGGCGCGCTCGGTACCATGGCGGTGGGCGAGGGCGGCGGTGAGCTGGTCAAGCAGCTGCTGGAGGATACCTACGACGTTGCCTATCCCGGTGTAGTAGCGGTGTATCTCACCGGCAAACCCCAGCCCTTCGTGGGTCCCCAGGACATCGCTCTGGCCATCATCGGCGCCGTGTTTCAGAACGGTTATGTGAAGAATAAGGTCATGGAATTCGTTGGTCCCGGCGTCGCAAGCATGTCCACGGATTTCCGAAACGGTGTGGACGTCATGACCACCGAGACCACCTGTCTCAGCTCTGTCTGGCGTACCGACGCGGACACGAAGGCTTATCTGGAGCAGCACGGCCGCGGTGAAGATTATAAAGAACTGAATCCCGCGGATGTGGCCTATTATGACGGCTGCGTCTATGTGGATCTGAGCAGCGTCAAGCCCATGATCGCCCTGCCGTTCCATCCTTCCAATGTCTACGAGATCGACGAGCTGAACGCGAATCTGAAAGACATTCTTGCCTCCGTGGAAGCCGAGGCGAAGAAGGTCGCCGGCGGACGGGCAGAATACACCCTTCTGGATAAAATCGAAAACGGTCGTCTTAGAGTGCAGCAGGGCGTCATCGCTGGCTGCGCTGGCGGCAACTATACGAATGTGGTGCAGGCAGCCAACGCCCTCCGGGGCAAGAGTTGCGGCTATGGGGAATTCAGCCTCTCGGTCTATCCCTCCAGTCAGCCGGTAAATCTGGAGCTGACGAAAAATGGCGCCATTGCCGATCTGATCGAGGCCGGTGCCATCGTGCGCAGCGCCTTCTGCGGCCCCTGCTTCGGCGCCGGTGACACCCCCTGCAACAACGGCCTGTCCGTGCGGCACACCACCCGAAATTTCCCCAACCGCGAAGGTTCCAAGCCCGGCAACGCCCAGATGTCTGCCGTGGCCCTTATGGATGCCAGAAGCATCGCTGCCACGGCGGCAAACGGCGGTATCCTCACCAGCGCAGAGACCCTGGACTGCTGGGACAACATTCCTGAGTATCACTTCGACAAAGGCGTCTATGATCGCAGAGTCTATCAGGGGTTCGGCAAGGGCACCGGCGAGGATCTGATCTACGGCCCCAACATCAAGGACTGGCCCGCCATGAGCGCCCTGACGGAGAACATCCTCCTGAAGGTCTGCTCCAAGATCCTGGATCCCGTCACCACCACCGATGAGCTGATCCCCTCCGGTGAGACCAGCTCCTTCCGGTCCAATCCGCTGGGTCTGGCGGAGTTCACCCTCAGCCGCAGAGATCCGGAATATGTGGGTCGCAGCAAGGCGGTGGACAAGCTGGAGAAAGCCCGCGCTGCAGGGGAGAACGTCCTGGCTGCAGAGCCGGAATTGAAAGCGGTCTATGAGGTGATCCGTACCATTCCCGGGCAGGGAGAGATCGATCCCGCCAAAACGGAGATCGGCTCCATGCTCTATGCCGTGAAACCCGGCGACGGCTCCGCTCGCGAGCAGGCAGCCAGCTGCCAGCGTGTGATCGGCGGTCTTGCCAACATCACGAAGGAATACGCCACCAAGCGTTACCGCTCCAACGTAATGAACTGGGGCATGGTGCCCTTCCAGATGGAGGCAGACCCGGACTTCGAGGTAGGGGACTACATCTTCGTTCCCGGCATTCGTTCAGCACTGGACGGCGATCTGAAGAACATCACTGCCTATCTGATTCGAGATGGAAAGGCCGAGGCGCTGCAGCTCTACATTGCGGACATGACCAGCGATGAACGGGCCATCGTCAAGGCTGGGTGTCTGATCAACTATAATCGTGAACGGAAAAACGCATAAACATAAAAATATCCCGGTACGCTGCGGCACACCGGGATTTCTATATTAGTTGTACAATACAACAGCGAGCAGCTCGAGGTTTTCATCGGTGTCATTGATGACCTGGTGCTCCTCACCGTCCTCGCAGAACAGCACGTCTCCGGGGACGATATCCACCAGTTCGCCGTCCAGCAGATACTTGCCTTTGCCGGAGAGAATGTAATACACTTCTCCGTCTCCGTTGTGCCGGTGACGTCCGATCTCACAGCCGGGCTTCAGCCGCATGATGGAGCACACCCGCCCCTTGTGATACATCTCATCGGGACCGTTGAGAATATCGTATTTCTCCAGCTCGCCCGCGCCGCCCTGGAAGTGTTCCAGAATGATTGGCGTCTCCGGAAGTCTGCGTTTGAATGCCATGGAATCAGCTCCTTAATACAAAAATTGGTCTGTAATTTCACGATAGCACAGTGAATCGTAAAATACAAGATTAAATATTTCTGTAAAAAATGTTTTGAATGGTTTTAAATTGTAAAAAAATCATATCGTTATTTACTAAAACCTGATGGTATAAATTGGGCTTTCTGCCGAAAATAACGGAAATGCTTCACATAAAATGATTAAATAATTATTAAATCGTTGACATTTTTTTCGCTTCATGCTATGATGCCACCATAGGATAAGATCCAAAAGTATGAAACTTTTTCAATTACTCCGAAGGGAGAACAAAACATGAAGCTGAATTATAAATTCGTCATCACCGCTGTCTTTCTGCTCTGCACTCTTCTGATCGCTGGCTGCGGCAGTAACGCCGCTCCTGTGGAGAGCACGCCGCCGGAGACCACCCCCGCTCCGTTTTCTGATTCCAACATCACTTCCGGCATTCAGACCGGCACGGATGTGGAGGCGTTGGTGGGCACCTGGACACTGGACAAGACGGTGAGCACCGCTGATCCCGATGCGGCGGCAGTGGAGACGGAAGAGACCCGCGTCTATGTGTTTGCGGACAACGGAACCGGTTCCGTTACTGCGGCAGACTCTGCGGTGAGCTTTGAATATGCCATGCAGGGGAATGTACTTACCTTTGTCACTGACGCCGGGGCGGTGGAGATGTACCAGACCGCCTTTGATGAAGATGGCGCGCTGCTCCTGACCCGTATCAACAACGACGGCACCCAGCAGGAGCTGGTGGAATACTTCGTCCATCCCGAGGAGTAATCCGGAATTGATTTTAGGCAGCTCGTATTCGAGCTGCCTTTTTTATTGAAACTTTTGTCAGAATGCTTGAATTGCGAAACAATGCGTTGTATAATATATTAGTTCATCATGAACTGAAAGGAGCGATGCAGCATGTCCGATCCGGTACTGGAACTGAAAAAGCTCGTGGAGGAGAGCAACAATATCGTTTTCTTCGGCGGCGCCGGGGTCTCCACGGAGAGCGGAATCCCGGATTTCAGAAGCGTTGACGGGCTCTATAATCAGCAGTATAAATACCCGCCTGAGACAATTCTGAGTCACTCCTTTTTCATGGCGCATCCGGATGAGTATTATGAATTCCACCGCGCCAAGCTGGTGGCCCCAGAGGCGAAGCCCAACCGGGCGCATCTGCGTCTGGCGCAGCTGGAGGAGGAGGGAAAGCTCAAGGCTGTGATCACCCAGAACATCGACGGTCTGCACCAGGCTGCCGGGAGCAAGAACGTTCTGGAGCTCCACGGCAGCATCCATCGATGCTACTGCATGCGCTGCGGCAGAAGCTATCCCGCCGACCGGATGAATCTTGGGACGGGGATTCCCAGATGCGATTGCGGCGGCATTATCCGTCCGGATATCGTGCTTTATGAAGAGTCTTTGGATGAGGAGATCCTCTCCAAATCCATCCACTATATCCGCAACGCAGACGTGATGATTGTGGGCGGCACCTCTCTGGCGGTCTATCCCGCAGCCGGTCTGCTGAACTATTACCGTGGGGACAAGCTGGTGCTGGTCAATCGCAGCGCCACGCCCTATGACAGCGCGGCCAATCTGATCATTCATGAGAAAATCGGCGACGTTTTCTCCCGGATCTGAGGCGAGCATGAGAATTAACGTTATGGGTGTGGGGTTTGATAACCTCACGTTAGATGAAGCAGTTGAAGAGGCTTTGCGCTTGATTTCCCAGCACTGCAGCGCCTATGTGGTCACGCCGAATCCGGAGATCGTTATGATGTGTCGAGGGGACGGAGCCGTTATGGATGCGGTGCAGCGGGCGGATCTGGTGTTGCCGGACGGCGTGGGCGTGGTTTACGGCGCGCGCATTCTGGGCACACCCTTGAAGGGAAAGCTCCCCGGGATTGATTTTGCGCAGGCGCTTATGTCTGAGCTTGCGAAGATCGATGGCCGCGTGTTTTTGCTGGGCTCCAAGCCGGGCGTGGCAGAGATGGCTGCGAAAAACCTCTCGGATCGCTATCCGGGTCTCACCATCTGCGGGACCATGGATGGGTATTTTAAAGATGACGCCCCGGTGATCGAGGCCGTGAACGCCGCGAAGCCGGATCTGCTGTTTGTCTGCTTGGGAGCCCCGAAGCAGGAGCTTTGGATGCAGCGCAACGCTCCAAAGCTGCATGTGGGCATCATGGCCGGTCTCGGCGGCAGTCTGGACGTCTTCGCCGGGACGGTCAAGCGGGCTCCGAAGTTCTTTCAGAAGCTGGGACTGGAGTGGTTCTATCGTCTGATCAAAGAGCCCTGGCGGATCGGACGCATGATGCAGCTTCCGAAGTTTCTGTTTGCCACCATCAGAGAGCGCTTCCGTAGAAAGAGATAACCAGAACCTTTTTTGGTTTTCAACGTCAAAAAACGGGGCCTCCGAAGAGACCCCTTGGATTTGATTTAACAGCCGCAGCCGTCGTTGCAGCCGCAGCCATTGTTGCAGCCACAGCCGTTGTTGCCGACGCAGCCGAACAGGATGATCAGGATCAGAATGATCCAGAGCGCACTGTAGCAGCTGCCATTGTTATTGTTGCAGAACATAGTAGGAATCCTTTCTCCGTGCAGGGTTTCTGCTTCCAAGCTGCCGTGCACGGAATGCCGCAGCCGATCACTATCGCTGTGGGGGCAAAGCGGGCCCTGCTTTCGCCGACGCCCCATCCTATGCCGCCCCGATTTGGGACGTTACCACCACGTCAGGAGGACGACGCATGTCTGACCCGATTAACAAGAAATTTGACGAATCCGCAGCGGAGGCCAATCGCGCCCTGCGTCAGGCTGCCCAGCAGCAGCGCGCAGC
Source organism: uncultured Clostridia bacterium (assembly GCA_946187035.1). Lineage (GTDB taxonomy): Bacteria > Bacillota > Clostridia > Oscillospirales > Oscillospiraceae > CAG-103. The sequence continues at coordinate 6,200 of CAMHPQ010000008.1, forward strand.
TCAGCAGCAGGCCGCCCAGCGTCAGCGGGCCGCCGCGAAACAGGAGGCCGTACAGCCCCAGAGCGAGCCTGCCTCTGCCGCGCGGCCTGTACAGCCCGCAGCGAGCACGCCTCGAACAGTGAGTGCGTCTCAGGAGGCGCAGCGCGCCCAGGCGGCTCGGAGCGTCCGACAGCCCAGCACTGCCGCCCAGCGTTTTTACGCTGCGGAGGTGGAGGAGCCGACCTTTGAGGACGACGCTCCTATCCGCAAGCGCCGCGACGGTCAAAGCGGCTGTCTCGGCGGCGTGATCTATTTTGCCTTTGTGCTCAGCGTCAGCATCATTCTGGCCTGCATCGGCTGGCTGGCTGCCTCTGACGTTCTGGCATTGAACAAGGAGCCCATTGAGGCCACCATCACGCTGGAAAAGGACGCTTTCTCCGACAAGCTCGTCACGCTGGAAAACGAAAACGGCAGCGAGGAGCAGGCCACCGTCCGCTGTGTGGATCTGGACTATCTCGCCGATCAGCTGAAAACCGCCGGCATCATCAATTACAAGAGCCTGTTTAAGCTCTACTGCAATTTCTCCCACGCGGATCGGCAGATCGACCCCGGCACCTATGAGCTCAGCACGAACTTCGACTATCGTGCGCTGGTCAAGAAGATGCAGATCGGCTCCGGCGCCATGGTTACGACCAAAGTCACTATCCCCGAGGGTTACAACATGGAACAGATCTTCCAGAAGCTTGAGGAAGAGAACGTCTGCTCCTATGACGACCTGATGGAGGCCGCCGCCAACTACAAGTATAATTATTCCTTCCTGGATGAGGACGCCATCGGCGATCCCAAGCGTCTTGAGGGCTTCCTGTTCCCGGATACCTATGAGTTCTATCAGGGGATGCAGGCCTCCAGCGCAATCAACAAGTTCCTGGTGAACTTCCACAACCGCCTCACCGAGGAGACCATCGATCTGGCTGCAGAGCGTGGACTCTCCCTGCGGGATGTGGTCAACATCGCCTCCATGATCGAGAAGGAGGCCGCCAACAACGATGAGCGCACTGTGATCGCGTCGGTCATTTATAACCGTCTGCGCCGCGATATGCCGCTGCAGATCGACTCCACCATCATGTATGTGCTGGAGGACCACGGCGACACGCTGACCACCGAGCAGACCAAGATCGACAGCCCCTACAACACCTATCAGCACACGGGCCTGCCGCCTACGCCCATCTCGAACCCGGGTGCCGCATCCATCACCGCTGCGGTGAAACCGGCCAACACCAACTATGTGTATTACGCCCTGGACGCCGAGAGCGGCACGCATCAGTTCTTCACAAGCTACAGCGAGTTCTCCGCCTTTGTGGCGAGACAGTCCTACTCGAATTAAGTAAAAGTATGGATCAGGATTTGCGGAAAACCAAACATCTGCCGGAGCTTCTGGCTCCGGCAGGGGACATGGAGCGTCTGAAAATGGCGCTCCATTTTGGCGCAGACGCGGTATATCTGGCCGGCGAGCAGTTTGGCATGCGGGCCTTTGCGGGGAACTTCACCGAAGACGCGCTGCGGGAAGCTGTGCAGCTGGCCCATGCCGCGGGTGCCCAGGTACACGTGACCTGCAACACGCTGCCGAGAGATGACGAAATGGCGCAGCTCCCGGCCTTTCTGGAGCTTCTGGAAGACGCAGGAGCGGACGCAGTGATTGCCGCAGACTTTGGCGTTCTGAAGATGGTGAAACGCTATGCGCCCCATGTGGCCCTCCATGTGAGCACCCAGTTCGGCGTGGTGAATTCCGCCTCAGCCAATGCACTGCATGATTTTGGCGCCCAGCGGGTGGTGCTGGCGCGAGAGCTCCATTTGAACGAGATCGCGGCCATTCGGGCGAACACACCCAAGGAACTGGAGCTGGAGGCTTTTGTCCACGGTGCCATGTGTGTGTCTTTCTCCGGCAGATGCCTGCTTTCCAACTATCTCACCGGCAGAGATGCCAATCGAGGCCGCTGCGCCCAGCCATGCCGTTGGGAGTACGGTCTGGTGGAAAAGCAGCGTCCCGGCGAGGTCTACGACATCGTAGAGGACGGCGGCACCTTCGTGTTCAACTCCAGAGATATGCGCATGATCGAGCACCTTCCGGAGCTTCTGGACGCCGGCATCTCCAGTTTGAAGATCGAGGGCCGGATGAAGAGCGCTTACTATGTGGGCGCAGTCACCAACGCCTACTGTCACGCAATCGACGATGTAAAGCAGGGGAGAGGTGTAGATCCCGTGTGGATCAGGGAGACCGAGCAGATCAGCCATCGACCTTACAGCACGGGATTCTATTTCGGCGAGCCCGGACAATATACCTCCGAATCCGCCTACTTCTCCGGCGCGGAATTCTGCGCTGTGGTAGAGGAGAACGGCATGCTCACCCAGCGGAATCGATTTTTCGCAGGGGAGACCCTGGAGCTGGTTACAAGGGACCATCCGCCGATCCGTTTCACGGCACAGGATATGCGAGACGAGGAAGGAACGCCCATCGACAGCGTTCCGCACCCCATGCAGCGGTTTTTCATGCCGCTGCCCATTCCGGCGGAACCGCTCTCTCTGATCCGCAGACCGAAAGAATAAAATGCCGGAGACGGAACTCCGGCATTTTGTCAGCTGTACATGTGATTGGTTTTCATATAGTCGTAGATCATCTTTCCGTGGTCCTGCTCCTCACCCTGGATGTGGCCGAGCACCTTGCGAGTCTGCTCATCCTGGAATTCAAAAATGCAGGTGTTGTAGACCGTGGAGGCGTGCTTCTCGGTGCCGAGGGCGTCGGTGCAGAGATAACAGTCGTTTTTCTTGTCCGGCGTCTCGGCGGTACCATAGGTCTGGGTGAAGGTGGGCAGCGCCTGTGCGCCGCCGGCAGGGGGCTGGGGAACGTTGCCGTTCTCGATCTGGGTCAAAGTATCCAGATGCTGCTGTTCGATCTGCGCGATTCTGGCGAAGAGGCCCTTGAGCTGGCCGTCCACTGCGTTTGCCGCGCCCTTGGAGTACTTCTCGATGCAAAGCTGCTCCTGGCCTTTGAGTTCTTTGAGCAGGGTCTGTTCCTTCTGGGTCAGTTGTGCGTTCAATATAATCACCTCGAGAAAAGCTTGCCCCAAACCTGCTGCTTTTAACCCTGTTTGGAATATTTTTAATTTGAATTAAAATTTCTCTTGACAAATGGCTCGCAAAATGTTATATTCGATAAGCTGAATTGTCGGAAGGACAGCCCATATGCGGGTGTAGTTCAATGGTAGAACACCAGCCTTCCAAGCTGGATACGTGGGTTCGATTCCCATCACCCGCTCCAGCACAGCAGCTGAATGCAGTTGCATATATGCGCCAATAGCTCAGTTGGATAGAGCAACTGCCTTCTAAGCAGTAGGCCGGGGGTTCGAGTCCCTCTTGGCGTGCCATGTTATGGTGGGTGTAGCTCAGTTGGTTAGAGCACCGGATTGTGGTTCCGGGTGTCGAGGGTTCGAGTCCCTTTACCCACCCCACACAGAAGGGATTGGGAGTAATCCCAATCCCTTCAAATTTACGTACACGGTGGGACGTAGTGTAACGGTAACACACCAGACTTTGACTCTGATATTGTGGGTTCGAGTCCCGCCGTCCCAGCCACGGCGTCGAAGTGGGCTCACTCCATTCCGCAGCTGGGTACAGGCAAGCCTGAACCCACCGGCTCCATATCCGTTTCCCCACTTCTCCTTTCAAAAACAAATCTGTCGATTTGTTTTTGTGGTTTTCCGTATGCCCCAGTAGCTCAGCAGGCAGAGCACCTGCCTTTTAAGCAGGGTGTCCGGGGTTCGAATCCCCGCTGGAGCACCAAAAAGAACAGTCACCGTCAGGTGGCTGTTTTTTACTGTCTGAAAAGGATTCGAACCCACGGACACCAAATTTTACGAAGTAAAATTTTCAAATCCAGCCGCAGCGGATGCCGCCGAAGGCGGCATCCGGGGTTCGAATCCCCGCTGGAGCACCAAAAAGAACAGTCACCGTCAGGTGGCTGTTTTTTTATTTATGTTTGGTTTAACTGAACTGTTATCGAAATCTTCTGAGGTTGCGGGGATGGGTTCTTTGTGGTATTCTGTAAAAAACAAATTGTCATCCATTCGGGAGGTTTCATTATGGGCTGTTGGGGGATGGGGCTTGCGCAGAGCGACGAGTTTTTGGAGGTCTATGATTCCTTTCTGGAGGAATATGACCGTGGCGGCGAGCCTGCTGAGGTTCGGGAAAAGATTCTGTCTGATTATATGGAACAGTTCGGCGCCGATGACCCGATTCTGCATGATGTGTGGTTTGCGCTGGCCAAGGCGGAGTGGATGATCGGCATCCAGTCTGAAAAGGTCTTGCGCCGTGTTCAGGACATCATTGAGAGCGGAGAGAATCTTGTCTTTTATCAGGAGCTGGGAGCGGACAAGCGGGACCTCTCTGCGCGAAAGAAGAACCTGAATGCGTTCTGGATAAAGCTCTCAACGCCGCGTGAAAAGCCGAGGAAGCGAAAGCTGCCTGCAAAAGAAAAAATCCTTCCGCCGCTGGAGCCCGGCGATGTGATTTCCTATCCGGTGGAGGGCGGCAGACGCGTGGCGGTGATTTTGGATCGTTTTAAATCACACTTTTGGATTGAGGGGTATTATTGTTGTATCCTCCAACGAACGTTTGACCGGAATGATCTGAAGACGTTGCAGTTGCTGGATGAAGAAGTCGCGCGTGTGGGACTTTACAACGCATACGCCTTCCTGCCGCCATCCAGCGTTCGGAAAATTGACCACATCTCAGTATTGGATCATCTATATGAACGGCATTTCTCCAGCGGCCATCAGATCATATTGATCGACGGAGAGAGAAAGGATTTCTTTTTGAATCGTCAAAATGCAGAACCCTTCTCTTTATCGGAACTGCTAGCAGCAAAGCGAGTCCCGAAAAGGTTGAAAAAAGAAATCGGCTATGAGATGGTAAGTGAACTTACCCTTTACCCATAGAACATCTATGAAAAAAAGACCGCCGTCGGCGGTCTTTTTTCATATAGAATTATGAAACAGAAGTCAAGAGACGGCTGGGTTTACAGCAGCTTGATTCCTGCTTCCTTGCAGGCCTCCAGCGTCTCGGCGTCCCAGACGGAGGACTGAACCTCGCCGATGTGCGCTTTGCCAAGGAGCAGCATGGACAGACGACTCTGGCCGATACCGCCGCCGATGGTCTGGGGCAACTCACCGTTTAAGAGCATCTTGTGATAGGTGAGCTCTCTGCGGTCATCGCAGCCGGCGATGGTCAGCTGCTTGTCCATGGTCTCGGGATCTACGCGGATGCCCATGGAGGAGAGCTCGAAGGCGCAGTCCAGCAGCTCGTCCCAGTAGAGCAGGTCGCCGTTCAGATTCCAGTCGTCGTAGTCCGGGGAGCGACCATCGTGCTTCTGTCCGGATTTCAGCGCCCCGCCGATGCCGATCAGGAAAGCGGTGTGATGCTCCTTCAGGAAGTCGTGCTCCCGCTCCTTGGGCGTTTTGTCCGGCCAGCGATCCTCCAGCTCCTGGGTAGTGACGAAGGTGACGGTGGAGCTCAGCTCCGGCAGCTGCTTCAGCTGGGGATAGATGGCGTGAAGGGTGCGCTGGGTCTCTGTGACCGCGGTGGCGATATCCATGACCGTGCTCTTGAGATAGTCCAGGTTACGATCCTTCATCTCGATCACCTTTTCCCAGTCCCACTGATCCACATAGACCGAGTGCAGGTTGTCCAACACGTCCTCATCCCGGCGGATGGCGTTCATGTCGGTATACAGGCCTTTTCCCGGATAGAAATCGTAGAGATGCAGCGCCATGCGCTTCCATTTTGCCAGAGACTGCACCACCTGCGCATCACGGCCAATGTTGGGAATGTCGAAGGAGACCGGGCGCTCATAGCCGTTCAGATTGTCGTTCAGGCCGGTGCGCTCTTCCACGAACAGCGGGGCGGAGACGCGATAGAGATTCAGATTGGCGGCCAGCTGATCCTCAAACAGACGTTTCAACAGGCCGATGGCCTTTTGGGTGTCGTAGGTGTTCAGAAGGCTTTTGTATCCGGCAGGGATGATGGTGTTCATTTGGAGTCCTCGCTTTCGGTCAAAACATTGACGATCTTGTGATAGATGGCTTCTGCGTCAGCGCGGAAGGCATTTTCCATGGTTTCAGCAGTCTGTTCGTTAGATGCCAGCAGCCGCAGCTCCAGAAACGGACTGACCCCATCAGACACAGAGAGATGCACCGTACACAGACCGTCGTCATCCATGGTGTGCTCGGCGGTAATCAGGGCGGCCCTGCGCATTTTTGCGGCCAGTGGAGCGGTCAGCTTCAATGCCTTGGATCGCACGGAGTAGGGGATGCTGCTGCCCACGGCCTCTACGTTCTGACGGCCCAGATCAGTGATCTGATACTTGTGATTCTGTTCGGTGATTTGGCCGCTCTCTGTGAGCTCTGCCAGACAGTCGGAGTAGTCAAAATAGCCGATCCCGTCGTCGCAGAAGACAAGATCCGACAGCGTCAGTTCATCCACCGGCGCAGGCAGCTCGTTGAGCACAAAGAGAATCAGAATCTTGATATCCAGTTTTTCGTGGATAAAACCATAACGTTCCATGGTATAACCTCACTTTAACACGATGTATCATTATAGCGCATCCCGGGGCCAACGTCAACCGATGGTGCCGGATTTTTCCATAAAAACCGCACATTTGCGCCACTGACGCATAGACTGTAAGGAAGCTTGCTTCAAATCTTCGCAAGGAGGTCAAGTTATGCCAGACAGAATTGTGCCCGGCCCGGTGGAGGGCGACGCCGCCATTCGGGAGGCGGTCTGTGTACACACCAGAAAGGTTTTTGACGGATGCCGGGATAAAGATTGTGTGGAGGATCTGCGCCTGTACCCGACGCTCTCGTCACAGGCTCTGATCGAGTCGGCGTTCAGCGTGCGTCCCAGATCGGCGGAGCTGCTTTACGCCCATGTAGACGTGCAGGAGATCACCTTTAATCGCGGCTATTACACTGTGGACGTCACGTATTTCTACCGCATCACCGGTGAGACTTACCCCAGAGGAGAGACGGTCACGGGCCTCTCGGTGTTCAACAAGCGCGTGATGCTTTTCGGCAGCGAGGCCAGCGCCAAGGTCTACAGCTCCGTCGATACCGATTCCGCCGCAGATGCGGGGCTTCCCATCGGCGTGGTGGAGTCGGTGGATCCCATCTGCCTGCACATGAAACTGACAGAAAACGAGACGCCCTCTGAGGATACGCCGGAGATTCAGATTCCGGAACGGATTCTGGACATCTTCGGGGAGGAACTGGTGTTGACGGAGCAGAGCCGAAATGTCTATGCGACTATCGGCCAGTTCTCCATCATTCGTCTGGAGCGGGATACCCAGCTTCTGCTGCCGGCCTACGACTACTGCATCCCGGAGAAGTCCTGCGAGGGCACCACGGAGGACGATCCCTGCGCCATGTTCAGCCGGATCGAGTTTCCCACGGAGGAATTCTTCCCGCCCGACACCGTCACCGAGGAGGAGAACTACCGCAGTCTCAGATGATCCGAAAGCACCGCCTGCAGAGGCGGTGCTTTTCTATGGAAGCGTGCGGGTTCTAAAACGGTTTTCCGTTCCATATGCTGTTGCGAACGATCAAGGGAGGCGCATTCGTGAATCTTCCAAAGGAATTAAAGAGTATCCTTCCGCCGGAGCTGGTGGACAGCGTCGTTTCAGCAAAGATCGAAAACCCTGAAGAATTGCGGCTGCGGTGCGGACAGGCGGTTGCTGTGGTGACAGCGGAGAAGACGGTTTCTCTCTCCGGACAGATTGTGCGTCCGCACCATCTGGACCATCTTCTGGAACGGGCGTCCGGCGCATCCATGCACGTGCATGGGGAGGCTCTGCGCCAGGGATATCTGCACACAGCCTCCGGCTGCAGAATCGGTTTCTGCGGGAGACTTACAGAGCAGGGCGGCGCGCTGCGGGACCTCACCTCCGCCAACATTCGCATCCCCCATGCGGTGATCGGTTGCGCGAAATCTGTGGCCGATGAGATGTTCCGGAAAGGTGTGGTCAGCACCTTGCTGCTCGCTCCGCCGGGCTGTGGAAAAACCACGCTGCTCAGAGATCTGATCCGGCTGCTGTCGGAATCCGGTCTGCGTGTCTGCGTGGCGGACGAGCGCGGGGAACTGGCGGGAATCAGCAATCGACAATTTGGCTTTGACCTGGGCCCCAATACGGATGTGATGACCGGCGGAAGCAAAGCGGAGACCGCCATGCGGCTGCTGCGGGCCATGAATCCGCAGATCCTGGCCTTTGACGAAATCACCGCACCGGAGGATCTGGACATGATCCGACAGGCGGCGGGCTGCGGTGTCACGCTGCTTGCAACCGCCCACGCCGACTGCCTGGATTTCATGCGGCGCCGTCCGCTCTATGGGGAATTACTGGAGTCTCGCATCTTTTCCCGCGCCGTCTGGATTCGTGTGGAAGACGGGAAACGAACCTTTGAGACCGATGCCCTGTGACGGTTCGGATCCTGGGCGGCGCGCTGCTTTTGATTGCGTTTTTCTGGGGTGGGAGACAAGTCTCGGCACCGCTTCTTGCGAGGCAGAGGGACCTGAGAAGTGTCTTGGATGCCTTGGAGCTTCTGCGGGCGGACATTTCGACGCTTATCCCGCTTCCCGAAGCATTGTTTCACGCGAGCAGCATCGAAGGGAACGCAAGCACTTTCTTTCGAGAGACGGCTATGCGTATGGATACGGAAAATCGGCTGCTCTCAGTGATTTGGAGCGACGCGCTGCGGTCATTGCCTCTGCCGGATGCTGCTCTCGATTGCCTGGGTTCCCTTGGGCTCCAATTGGGGAGGTATGACCTTCAAACGCAGCTGCGGGCGTTGGATCGCTGCATTCAGGATCTTGAGCGGATGGAGCGAGAAGCAGAGGAGAAAGCCAGAAGGGAAGCGAGGCTGCGGTTTCGCCTGACTGCTGCCGGGGGAATTCTGCTGTTGATCGTGCTCTGGTGATGGGAGGAATTATGGAAGTTGATCTGATATTTCGCATTGCGGCGGTGGGCATCTTGGTAGCGGTTCTGAATCTGCTGCTCTCCAGAGCCGGAAGGGACGAGCAGGCGCTCATGACCACCATTGCGGGACTGGTCGTGGTGCTGGTTTTGGTGATTCAGAAGATCAGCGAGCTGTTTGGCCTCATCAAGAGCCTCTTTTCCTTCTGATGCATGGAGCTGGTTTTCAAGGCGATTTTGCTCGCTCTGACGGCGGGACTGGCCGCTGCCGCCCTGCAGAAATCTGCCCCTGCAATTCCGCTGCTGCTGGGGATGGCCGCCGGCGCAGGGATCCTTCTGCTGGCAATGGAGCTTGCCGCGCCCATCGTGGCGTTTTTGCGCCGCGCAAGGCAGAGCGTCTCGGTTTCCGGCGTCTATCTGTCCCCTCTGCTGAAATGCCTCGGGATAGCCGTTTTGGAGCGTCTGGGGGCGGCTCTGTGCAAGGATGCCGGACAGGCCGCCGCGGCAGAGGCCATCGCGCTGGCGGGCACCACGGCGGCATTGTACGCTGCATTACCGTTGCTGGAAGAGTTTTTGTCCCTTTTGGAAAAGCTTTTGTGATACTGTTCATTGCGCTGCTGCTCTCCCTCTCGGCTTCTGCGCTGGACGTGACGCCGGAGGATTTCGGCGCAGATCAGGTGACAGCCTCGCTGCCCGATGCTGCCGTTGACGCCTTCGGGACGATGTCTGTTCCGGATGCGGGAGATCTTTCGTCAAGACTGGAACAGTTCTGGCTCTTCGTGACCGGACAGAGCCAAGACATTTTCTTCTCTGCGCTGCGAAATGCCGCTGTTCTCTTCCTGCTGACGTTTTTCACATCCCTGTGCGCCTTGTGGACGGATTCCAAATGGGTCGGGCTCTGCGGCATGATCGCGGTGGCGGGAGTGAGTCTGGAACATGTGAGCTCCTGCCTCTCCGTCGGCATGGAGGCCCTGGCGCAGCTGCGAAGCTTTTCCATGGTGCTGCTGCCCTGTCTGAGCACAGCCTCGGCAGTCAGCGGAGCTTTGACCTCGGCGGGGCTGAAATACGCAGCCTCCATGGTGTTTTTTGACGGATTGCTTTTGGCGATGACGGAGTATGCCGCGCCAATTCTCTATGCCTATCTGGCGGTGGTGCTCGGCGCCCATGTCACCGGGAATGCCATGCTGCAGAGTGCCGCGAAACTTCTGCGGCAGGGAGTAAGATGGGCGTTGATTCTTCTTTCTGTCGCATTCACACTTTACATCTCTGTGACCGGGCTGCTCTCCGGCACCGTTGACGCTGCCGCTGCGAAAACCGCGAAAACCGTGCTCTCTTCGGCCTTGCCCGTCGTAGGCGGAATCTTGTCCGACGCATCCTCCGCGCTGCTCAGCGGGGCTGCCATGGTACGAAACGGCGTTGGGATATTGGGGCTGCTTGCGGTATTGGCTGTCTGCGTGATCCCATATCTGACCCTGGGGATTCACTATCTGCTCTATCGCGCCGCCGCGGTGCTTGCGCAGTCCTATTGCGATAAGCCCATGAGCGGCCTGCTGGACGGCTTTGGGGATGTGTATGCATTCCTGCTGGGTATGGTTGGAACGGCGACGGTGATTCTGTTCGTCTCCGTGATCTCTATGATGAAAGCGGTAGGTGTGGGATGAGAAGCTTTCTTTTGTCACTGATCGGAATTGCGCTGATTGAGCTGCTGCTCACCGCCTTCGCTGGCAGCGAATCCATGAAAAAAACCGCGCATCTGCTCTGTGGAACGGCCATGGCGGTTTTGATTTTGAGTCAGGTGATGGGGTTTGATTACGAAGTCTATGCATCAGCGCTGACTCGTTCCGACGCACAGTCCCTCTGGAGCAGTGAAACTGCCGCAGAAACAGGCGCCAGGCTGAATCGCAGACTCATAGAAGACCGCTGCCGTGCATATGTATTGGACAAAGCCAAATCTATGGGCGTTCCGTTGATCGACGCATCTGTGACCCTCACATGGAGTACAGACGGTTATTGGTATCCAAGCAGCGCCGTGCTGACACTGCCGGATCAGCAGGGGAAAAGTGCTGCGATGGAAGAAGTGTTGAAGAGCGATCTCGGAATTGCGCCGGAGCGTGTGGAATGGAGGGCGGCGGGTGAGGATTGACGTGAAGCGGTGGGCGGAAAGGATGAAGCAGTATCGCTATCCGCTGCTGATTCTCCTGGTGGGATTATTTTTGCTGTTGCTCCCCGGGAAGTCCGAGCCAACCTCCCGCGCATCACCGGCGCAGGAGAACTCGGCTGAGACGGAGCAGCGGCAACTTGAGTCGATTCTGGAGCAGATCGACGGCGTCGGAACCGCCTCGGTGCTGATCTCTTATCGAACTTCGGAAGAGACAGAGTATCTGACGGATGACGATGGAACCGTGATCGTCTCTTCCGGCGGCGGGACGCAGTCGGCTTTGGTATGCCGCACGCTGGAGCCGCAGTTTCGCGGCGCCGTGGTGGTCTGCACCGGCGGGGGCAATTCCACGGTCAAGCTGCAGGTGGTGGAGGCAGTATCAAAATATACCGGCCTCGGGGCGGCGGAGATCTCCGTCTTTCCGAGTCGGAGCGGAAACTGATCTTGGAGGGACGGAACTTGAAACAGCATTGGAAACGCAATCTCACGATCCTGACGGTGGCGCTCTTTGTGGCGGCTGCGGTCTACTTCAACTGGTCCTACAACAACCGCTTCGGTACCGCGGATGCGGATCGGGTCATGGCTGAGGATCAGGCCATGGAAGCGGCCATGGCGGAGCAGACACCGGAGCCGGTCTCTGACTATTTTTCGGAGGCCAGACTCACCCGCCAGCAGACCCGGGACGAGGCCATGCGCCTGCTGGAAAACGCCGTATCTGCGGACGGCGCCAGTCAGGAGACTGTCGACAGCGTCATGACCGCCATCTCCGCCATGGCCCAGGAATCTGTCACCGAAACCCAGATTGAAAATGTGCTTCTCTCAAAAGGCTATGCCGATTGCGTTGCCACGGTGACGGCGGAGGGCGTTTCCGTGGCGGTCCCCGCGCCGGAGGAAGGGCTCACGGCGGAGCAGGTGGCGGCGATCACCGACGCGGTAACGGCGGACACGTCGTATACGGTCAGCCAGCTGAAGGTGGTGGAGGTCAAAACGATGAATTGACACGCATTTTTGAATTTTAGGCTTTCTTTTTTTCACCTCCTGTGGTAAACTATATCAAGAGATTTTTACAGGAGGAATCCATATGCCTGAAAACTATATTACCGCCCAGGATGAAAAGGGCACGATCCATATCTCCGAGGACGTGGTGCTGACCATGGTGAAGTCCGCCATCGCTGAGGTGGACGGTGTGGCCGGTCTCGCCACCACTGCCGGCAAGGAACTGGCGGATCTGCTGGGTATCAAGTCTGCCACCAAGGGCATCAAGGTGCAGATCGTCGATGATGTTCTGACCATCGACACCATCATCACCGTCCGTTACGGCTGCAACACTGTCGCGGTGGCTGAGGCTGTGCAGAACGCCGTGTCCGCCGCCGTGAAGGATATGACCGGTATGGGCAAGCCCGTGGTGAATGTTCACATCTCCGGCGTGGCCTTTGAGAAATAAGGAGCATCGGATGACAAGACGAGCAGCACGTGAAATCGCCGTTCAGCTCTGCTTTGCGGCATTGTTTACAGACGCGGAGCCGGAGGGAGCGGTGTCGGATCTCTTTGATCCGGAGTATTTTTCCACCCTGACTTCGGAAAATGAATTCTTCGATCAGAAGCCGGATGAGCAGCAGCGCGCGTACATCCTGCAGCTGGTCTCTCTGGTGCGGGAGCACCGGGAGGAACTGGACGACGCAATCCGCAAATACGCCAAGGGCTGGCGGCTGGAGCGCATTTCCAGAATCGCAGCCACGGTGCTTCGCTGCGCCATGGCGGAGATCCTCTATATGGACGATATTCCCAGCGCGGTGACGATCAACGAGGCAGTGGAACTGGCCAAGGGCTATGAAGAGCCGGAGACCGTCGCCTTCATCAACGGCATCCTCGGCAGCTTTGTCCGCGGCGGAGACGAGACCGAATGAACCCGACTGTCTTCACTGTCAGCCAGCTGAATGCACATATCAAGCAACTCCTCGACGGCGATCCGCTGTTGGGGAGCGTTGCTGTACGTGGGGAGCTTTCCAACTATAAAGTCTATCCCTCCGGACATCAATATTTCACTTTGAAAGACGCCGAGTGCAGCATCCGCTGTGTCATGTTTAAGGGAAATGCCAGTCTTCTTCGGTTCCGGCCGGAGAGCGGTATGGGCGTCACCGCAGTGGGCAGCGTCACGGTCTATCCGAGAGACGGGGCCTATCAGCTTTATTGCAACACCCTCATTCCCACCGGCGTCGGGGATTTGCAGATGGCTTTTGAGCAGCTCAAGGAACAGCTGCGAAAAGAGGGACTGTTTGATCCTGCCCATAAAAAACCAATTCCACAGATGCCGAAGCGCATTGCGGTGATCACGTCCTCGGCAGGGGCGGCAGTCAGAGACATTATTCGTGTCCTCGGCAAACGCTGGCCCATGAGCGAGGTAGTGCTCCTTCCGGTTCGGGTACAGGGCGTGGAGGCTCCGGCGGAGATCGTCGGCGCCATTCGCTATGCAAACCGCTGGAAGGTGGGCGACCTGATCATCACCGGGCGGGGCGGCGGTTCTATGGAAGATCTCTGGGCCTTCAACGACGAGCGCGTGGCCAGAGCGATCTTTGAATCGGAACTGCCGGTGATCTCCGCAGTGGGGCATGAGCCGGATGTGACGATTTCGGATTTCGTGGCTGACCTTCGGGCGGCGACACCGTCCAACGCGGCGGAGTTGGCCGTGCCGGATCAAAACGACGTACGGGACATGCTGTCCGCCACGGAGATTCGCCTTTCCCAGGCCATGCAGCGACTGACCAGAGAGCGCCGAACTAAGCTGAACGATTTGGCCGGGCGGAAGGTCCTCTCCAGTCCCACGGCGTATCTGGACGTAAAACGCATGGAGCTGGACCACATGACCGCGCTGCTCACCGGAACCGAATCACGGTGGCTGGCGCAGCGTCGGCAGCAGTTTGCCTCTATGGCCGCTGCGCTGGACGCTATGAGTCCTTTGAAGGTGTTGGGCCGCGGCTATACCATGGCGACAAAGCAGGACGGAAAGCTTGTTCGATCCATCCATGACGCGCGGCCCGGCGAGGAGCTGCGCTTGAGACTGTCCGACGGTACGCTTCCGTGTATCGTACAGGAAGGAGCAGAATAAATGGCACAGAAGAAATTGAGCTTTGAGAAGGCCATGCAGCGACTGGATGAGATTGTCCGGCAGCTGGAGCGCGGGGATGTTCCGCTGGACGCCTCTCTGGCGCTGTTTGAGGAGGGCTCCGCTCTGATCGCCCAGTGCAGCAAGCAGCTGGATGAGGCGGAGCAGAAGGTTGTTATGCTGAAAAAGGGACCTGACGGTGCGCCCCAGGAGCTGCCCTTTGCCACGGAGGAGAACTGATGGATTTTCAGACAGAGTATAACCAGAAAAAAGCAATGGTGGACGCCGCGTTGGAGCGGTATTTCAACGATCCGGCAAAGCCCTACGCCAGATTGACGGACTCCATGCATTACAGCCTCACCGCCGGCGGAAAACGCTTGCGTCCGGTGCTGGTGCTGTCCTTCTGTGAGGCCTGTGGGGGAGACGTGCAAGCTGCGCTTCCGGTGGCCTGCGCGTTGGAGATGGTGCATACTTATTCTCTGATCCATGACGATCTGCCCTGTATGGACAACGACGATCTCCGCCGCGGCAAGCCCACGAACCATGTGATTTATGGCGAGTGCACCGCTACGCTGGCGGGCGACGCCCTCCAGGCTGAGGCGTTTCGCACGATTCTGGAGAGTTCGCTTCCGGTTCCGGCCAGGGCGGAGTGCGCCAGACTGCTGGCCGAGGCCGCCGGCGTTGATGGTATCTGCGGCGGTCAGCAATTGGACATGGAGGGCGACGGAAAGCAGCTCAACCGTGATCAGCTGATTGAGATTCACACCCGCAAAACCGCCGCCATGATCCGTGCGGCCTGTCTCATGGGCATTGCCTGTGGAAACGGAAGCAAAGCTCAGATCGACGCCGCTGAGATCTACGCCCAGGCGGTTGGCCTCGCGTTTCAGATCCGGGACGATATGCTGGACGTGATCAGCACCGACGCGGAGCTGGGCAAGCCCATCGGCTCCGATGCCGAGGAGGGGAAAACCACCTTTATGTCTCTGTGCGGTCAAGAGGCCTGTGAACAGGAAATCCATGATCTGACTGAGGAGGCGGTGCAGGCGGTGGCCTCTGATTTTTCCAACGCCGGGTTCCTGCAGGCATTGGCTCGCTCTCTGGAGACGCGCAGAAGTTAATTTATAATTATAACAACGTTAGAATTTAATCATTGGAAAAAGCGCCGACTTCTCTTGTAAAGTCCGGCGCTTTTTGTTATAGTATACTATGTATAAATATCAACAATTTCAAGAGGGTACCTGATTTGAACCTATTAGATCGAATTCAATCTCCTGCGGATGTCAAGCGGCTCTCCCAGCAGCAGATCCCGCAGCTGTGTCGCGAGCTTCGCGCTTTTCTGATCGAGCATGTCTCCAAAACCGGCGGACATCTGGCTTCTAATCTGGGCGTGGTGGAGCTCACCGTCGCCATTCACAGAGTTTACGATACATCCAAAGACCGTCTGCTGTTCGACGTGGGCCATCAGAGCTATATTCATAAGATCCTGACTGGAAGAAAGGATCAGTTTGATTCCTTGCGGCAGTACGGCGGTATTGCCGGTTTTCCAAAGCCGAACGAGAGCGTCCATGACGCCTTTGTGGCAGGACACTCTTCCACGTCGATTTCCGCAGCGCTGGGCATGGCCCGGGCCAGAACCATTCGGCATGAAAATTACGATGTCCTCGCCGTGATCGGTGACGGCGCGCTCACCGGCGGTCTGGCCTATGAGGGGCTCTGCAATGCCGGACAGAGCGGCGAGCCCATGGTGATCATCCTCAACGACAACGGCATGTCCATTCATAAAAACGTGGGCGGCATGGCCACGCTTCTGTCCAAGCAGCGGGTCAAGCCCGGTTATCTGCGCTTTAAGCAGGTATATCGGGAGACGATCGGCAAGGTGAAACCGCTCTATAACGCCTTGCATGTCGTCAAAGAAAATGTCAAGGAATCCGTTCTCCCGGACAATATGTTCGACGATATGGGCTATTACTATATCGGCCCGGTGGATGGCCATGATGAGCCTGAGCTGGAGCGAATTCTGCGCTGGGCCAAGGACATCCGCGAGCCGGTGCTGCTGCACGTGGTCACGCAGAAGGGCCACGGCGTCAGCTACTGCGAGCGAGAGCCGGAGAAGTTCCACGGCGTGGGAACCTTCGATCCGAAAACCGGCGCGCTGCCCCCTGCAAAGCCCTGCTTTTCCGACGCTGCCAGCCGTGCGCTGCTGAAGCTGGCGGATGAGCGGCCTGAGCTGGTGACAATCACTGCCGCCATGGCCAGCGGCACGGGGCTGGAGGAATTTGCTGCCCGGTATCCGGAGCGTTTCTTTGATGTCGGCATTGCCGAGGAACACGCCGTCACCATGGCTTCCGCCATGGCAAAGCAGGGGCTCACGCCGGTGTTTGCCGTGTATTCCAGCTTCCTGCAGCGGGCATACGATATGCTGATCCACGACACCGCCCTTCAGAATCTCCATGTGGTGTTCTGTGTGGATCGCTCCGGTATTGTGGGAAACGACGGCGATACCCATAACGGCTGCTTTGATGTGACCTATCTGGGCTCTGTTCCCGGGATGACCATTCTGGCGCCGTCCAGCTTCGCGGAGCTGGAGGCAATGCTCCGCCATGCGGTTCTGGAGCTGACCGGCCCTGTGGCTGTGCGCTATCCCCGCGGCGGCGAGGGCGCTTATCAGGATGTACAGATGGATGACGCCATGTGTCTGAGATCCGGAACGGAACTCACCCTTGTGAGCTATGGTGTGAACATCAACGACGCCCTGGAAGCGGCAGAGCAGCTTGAAAAGGAAGGCATCTCTGTCGAGGTCATCAAGCTGGGCATGATTCAGCCGCTGGACGTGGAGCCTGTTTTGGAATCTCTGCGAAAAACCGGCAGACTGCTGGTGCTGGAGGAGACCTGCGCACACGGCTGCGTGGGTGAGGCAATTCTGGCTCAGGCGGAGCTGCACGGCGTTTCTCTCAAAAATATAAGGCTGTTGAATCTAGGCGATGGCATCGTACCCCACGGAGACGTCAAGACGCTCCGGCGGGTCTGCGGAATTGATGCGGATGCGGTGGTTCGTGCCGCCAAGGATATGCTGAAGGAGCAGAAAGATTGAAGAAAGTAAGATTGGATCAGATGGTGTTTGATCTCGGACTCACGGAGAGCCGGGAGCGCGCCAAAACCACCATTATGGCGGGACTGGTCTATGTGAACGGCCAGAAGGTCGATAAACCCGGCACACAGGTTGCGCCGGACGCGGAGATTGAGGTTCGCGGCAATGCGCTGCCCTATGTGAGCCGCGGCGGTTTCAAATTGGAAAAGGCTCTGCAGGTGTTTCCGGTGGATGTTACCGGGCAGCACTGCATTGACTGCGGCGCCTCCACCGGCGGCTTCACCGACGTGCTTTTGCAAAACGGCGCGGAGAAGGTCTACGCTGTGGATGTGGGGTACGGACAGCTGGCCTGGAGTCTCAGAAACGATCCGAGAGTCGTCTCCATGGAGCGGACGAACGTACGCTATCTGACGCCGGAGCAGATCCCGGAGCCACTGGATCTGGCGGTGATGGATTTGTCCTTTATCTCCCTTCGGTTGATCCTTCCGGCGGTGTATCCGCTCCTGAGGGAAGACGCGGCGGTGCTGTGTCTCATCAAACCGCAGTTTGAGGCCGGCAGGGAAGAGGTCGGCAAAAAGGGCGTGGTGCGCGATCCGCAGGTGCACTTGAATGTACTGGAACGGTTTCTGGAATTCGTGCCGGAGATCGGCTTCTCCGTGCTGGGGCTGGATTTCTCGCCCATCCGCGGCCCGGAGGGGAATATCGAGTATCTCGGCTATCTGAGAAAAGGAACCTACCCCGCACAGACCTTTGATCTCAACGGGATCGTTGCGCAGTCACACAACAGTCTGAATCACAGGTGATCCATATGAACAACCATATCGTATTGGCGGCCAATCTGTTTCGGGACGAGAATTATCAACACGCAAAATCCATCTATGAGCTTTTGACCAACGCCGGACACGAGGTGCTGCTCTCGCCGGTGTTTCTGCCCTGCTGGGAGGCGGAGCTTCTGGCCGGTATCAAGTGCACACCGCTGGAGGAAGCGGTGCAGGGAGCGAGCCTTGCGGTTGTCCTCGGCGGCGACGGTACGATTCTCTATGCGGCAGGCGTGGCGCGAGGGATGGAGCTTCCCATCATCGGCATCAATCTGGGCAGCAAGGGGTTCCTGGCGGGTCTGGAGGAGAACGAGACCGAGCAGCTTCTCGCCATCGCTGCCGGAAAGCGGAGCATCAGCCGCCGAATGATGCTGGATGTGTCTCTGTATCGAAACGGAAAAGTTGTATTTGAGCAGTGCGTGTTAAACGATGTGGTCATTCACGGCGCACAGGTGGATTGCATCGGCATCATGGCAAAGTGCGACGGCGTCCCGGTGACGGATTTCTCCGGCGACGGCATCATTGTTGCCACCCCGACTGGATCCACGGCCTACTCCATGTCCGCCGGCGGTCCGCTGGTGGAGCCGGACAACGAAAATATTATTCTGACGCCGATCTGCGCCCACAGCATGACAGGCCGTTCCTTTGTTCTGCTGCCCAGCAGAACCGTCACCATCGAGCCGGAACGGATTCATGACCGGCCTGCAGTCCTGGTGGCCGACGGAGGAGAACCGGTTTCCCTTATGAGCGGAGACTGTGTGCAGATTCAGAAGTCCGACTCCGTGACCCTTTTGGCCGAAACCGGCGCGAAGAGCTTTTATGACCGCGCCTACGAGAAATTGACCGGAAGAAATTAAGAGAAGATGAGGAAATAAGTATGAAATCCAACCGACAGAATTTGATCCTTTCCCTGATTTCCAAGCAGGAGATTGAGACCCAGAATCAACTGCTGGAGGCGCTGCAGCGCTGCGGCGTCAAGACCACGCAGGCCACGCTGTCTCGGGATATCAAGGAACTGCATCTGATCAAAACCCTCTCCGCAGAGGGGAAGTACCGTTATGCCGCGCCCACTGCGGAGGAACAGCCCCGCTATGACGACCGCCTCCGGAAGATCTTTCGGGAGAGCGTGACCTCCTATGCCGCGGCCCAGAATCTCGTGGTCCTGAAAACTCTGCCGGGCTTGGCTTCCGGCGCCGCTTCCACATTGGACGGGATGGATTATCCGGATCTGGTGGGCACCCTGGCGGGAGACGACACGGTGCTGCTGGTCATGCAGAACAACGCCGCCGCCGAGGCGCTCTGCAAAGAGATCGAGAAAATGCTTTGATGGAAACCCTGCGGAGGTGAATCGACATGCTCCGGGAACTGCATATTGAAAATATCGCCGTCATCGAGCGGGCGGATGTGACATTGGGCGAAGGCCTGAACATTCTGACTGGTGAGACCGGTGCGGGCAAATCCATTCTGGTGGACTCTCTGCACGCGGTGCTGGGGGCCAGAGCCTCCAGAGATCTGGTGCGCACTGGGGCGGAGAAGGCTGTGGTCTGCGCAACCTTCGATCCGGATACGGCGTTGGACTGGTGCGCGGAAAACGAGATCGACGTGGAGGACGAGCTGATTCTTCGGCGTCAGATTACTGCCGACGGCAAGACCTCCTGCCGGGTCTGCGGTGTGCCGGTGACTACGGCACAGCTGCGGGAGCTTGGCGCGCTGCTTCTGGACATCCACGGTCAAAACGATGGACAGCAGCTTCTGGACGAGCGGCAGCACCAGCGGTATCTGGACGCGTTCGGCGTATCGGAATCCGTAATTGAAGCCTATCGGACGGCATATCAGAAATATCAAGAACTCCTGCATGAACAGCAGACCCTGCAGAATCTGGAAAGCGAAAAAGAGCTTCTCTCCGACAGCCTCCGCCATCAGATCGAAGAGCTGACCTGCGCCGAGCTGCGGTTGGGGGAAGAGGATGAGCTCACCGCCAAACGGGACATGCTGCGGAACTTCGAGAAACTCTCCGAAGCAGTGGAGACGGCCTACGCGCTGCTGGAGGGAAACGACGACAGCGCCACTTCCTTTGCCGCTGACGCTGAGTCCGCCGCCATTCGCGCTGCCGGGTATGCGCCGGAACTGGCCTCGGTTCCCACATCCATTCATGAGGCCGTGTTCTCCATGCAGGACGCGGCGGAAACCCTCCGGGATTTCCGGGATGGGATGGATTTCTCCGATGAGGAATACGACCGTATTGAGAGCCGTCTCTCCGCCCTGCGCCGCCTGCAGCGGAAGTATCACACCGACGAGGAGGGGCTCATTCAGAAGCTGGAGGACGCAAAGCAGCGTCTGGATCAGTTGGAGTATGCCGATGATCGACTCCGGAAGCTGGATCGTCTGCTGGAGGAACAGGAGGCTGTGGTGCGTCAGGCTGGCGAGACACTGACCGAAGCGCGGAGGAAAGCCGCTGTGAATCTGGAAAAGCAGGTGGTATCCGAGCTGCGGGATCTGGCCATGCCGTCTGTGCGTTTTCAGGTGGAGCTTGCCCCTGTGGGCGGAAATCCGGGCTTTGGCAGCAGCGGTATGGATAACGTGCGGTTCCTGCTCTCCGCAAACGCAGGGGAGGACCCGGGACGCATCAGCCGCATTGCCTCCGGCGGCGAGCTTTCGCGCATCATGCTGGCGCTGAAAAACGTATTTGCCAGAAGGGATAAAGTGCCCTCCATGGTATTTGACGAGGTGGACACCGGCGTCTCCGGCATCGCGGCTCAGCGGGTGGGTGAGAAGCTGGCAAAGCTCTCGGCTGCAAAGCAGGTCATCTGCATCACGCACCTGCCGCAGATTGCCGCCATGGCGGATCACCACTATCTGATTGAAAAAACAGTCTCTGGGGAGAAAACGCGCACCACGGTGCAGCCGCTGGATCGCGCCGGATGCCGCAGAGAGATCGCCCGTCTCCACGGGGGCGACCACATTACGGATCTGACCTTGGCCAGCGCGGAGGAACAGCTTGCCTCGGCGTCGGCCTATAAAGCATCCTTACAGGAGGTTTGATTATGAGCAACGTCAAAGAACAGTCTGTCGCGTTTCACAAGAGCGGACTCAACTGCGCCCAGAGCGTCCTGTGCGCTCTGGAGGCGTACACCCATCTGGATCCCGAAATTGCGAAGAACATCTCTGAGGGGTTCGGCGGCGGTGTTCGCTGCGGCGAGATCTGCGGCAGCGTCTCCGGCGCAATTATGGCGCTGGGTATGGCCGGTGAGCATCCCACTGCGCCCTTGTCCGTTGAGATGACCAGCGCATTCAAAGAGGAATTCGGCTGCATCCGCTGTCAGGAGCTGCTGGAGAAATTCGGTGGAAAAGGCCGCTGCAACGATTTGATCCAGTTTGCAGCCGAGACTGCGGAAAACATGCTGAACAAATAAAAAACCTTCTCTGCGAGTTGCAGAGAAGGCTGATATGCGTTTGTCTTATTCCTGAGGCTCCGGGAGCTTGCAGACGTCGATCCACTCGATGGCCTTGGAGTACTCGAAAAGCTCCTCCAGATTCAGCTCGATGGCGCTGGAGGCGCTGCCCACTGCGGGGAAGACCGTGACGAAGCGCTTCAGGGAGTCATCCAGATAGACCGGAATGCCCTCCTTGCAGCCGAAGGGGCAGACGCCGCCGACGGGGTGTCCCACCAGTTCCAGAACCTCATCGGCGCTGAGCATTTTGGCCTTCATGTGGAATTTATCCTTAAACTTCCGGTTGTCGATGCGCGCGTCGCCTGCTGCGAGAATCAGCATGCAGCCGTCGGCGGTTTTGAACGACAGAGTCTTCGCAATGCGGGCGCCCTCGACGCCCAGAGCCTGGGCCGCCAGATCGACGGTTGCGCTGGAGACGGTGAATTCCTGCACCCGATCCTCCAAACCCAGGGTGCGAAAATAAGCTCTTCCGGCTTCAATAGACATGGTTTTATCTCCGTTTCTTTTGGCTTACTGCCATTTATACCCTGCTATCATACTCGTTTTGTAGGATTGCGTCAAGTCAAAAAGCACACAATTTTCATCCGGAATCCATTCGTTTTTCAGGATTTCTCCAAACTTTTCGGCGCAAGTTGCGTTTGTGTCCGGTTTGCATTATAATATTTCAGTTTCTGACTGGAGGACCACAGCATGATCAAGATCGCACCTTCTATTTTGTCCGCAGACTTTTTCTCTCTGGGGAAGGATATTGACGAGGTTTGTTCCGGCGGCGGAGATTATCTGCACATCGACGTGATGGATGGAGTCTTTGTACCCAACATCTCCTTTGGACTGCCTGTGTTGTCATCTATCCGCAAGCAGACGGAAATGTTTCTTGACGTGCATCTGATGATCACAAAGCCCCACCGCTACGTGGAGCGTTTCTGCGATGCGGGAGCGGATCTGGTGAGCTTTCATGTGGAGGCGGATGAGCCGCAGGATATCTTCACTGCTATTGAAGCCGTGAAAGCGAAAGGGAAGAAGGTAGGCCTGGTAATCAAGCCGAAAACGCCGGCGGAAGTGCTGTTTCCCTATCTTCCGCTCATTGATCTGGCACTGGTCATGACGGTGGAACCCGGTTTCGGCGGCCAGAAGTTCATGGCCGACATGCTGCCGAAGATCCGCGCGCTGCGAAATGAGATTGAACAGCTCCAGCTGGATTGCGAGTTGGAGGTAGACGGCGGCATTGACCGCAATACCTCTCCCTTGGTGACGGAGGCCGGAGCAAACGTTCTGGTGGCCGGCAGCGCTGTGTTCAAAGAAGCGGACCGGGCCGCCGCAATCGCAGCGATCCGAAACATTGAATCCTAAAAGGCAGGTAAATCTCTATGTCCGGTTTTCCCAGCAGTCTTGACAATCTGATTGACCGTTTTGCCTCTTTGCCCGGCGTCGGGCGCAAGAGCGCGCAGCGGTTGGCGTTCCATGTCCTCTCTCTGCCGGATGAGGAGGCCTTTGCCTTTGCCGATGCCATTTCCGAGGCCAAGCGGAGCATTCACCGCTGCCCGGTGTGTCAGAATCTGACGGATGATGAGCAGTGCGCCATCTGCACATCCGCCAAGCGCGACCAGAGCACGATCTGTGTCGTGGCGCAGCCCCGGGATGTGCTCTCTTTCGAGCGCAGTCGGGAGTATAATGGCGTGTACCACGTGCTCCACGGCGTTCTCTCGCCGATGAATCATGTTGGCCCGGATGATATTTGCATCAAGGAGCTGGTAGCCCGTGTATCTGCAGGCGGCGTCTCTGAGGTGATTATGGCCACGAATCCCGACACGGAGGGCGACACCACGGCCATGTATCTGTCCCGGCTTTTAAAACCCTTTGAGGTCAAGGTCACGCGCCTGGCCTACGGGATTCCGGTGGGCTCCAATCTGGAATTTACGGACGAGGCGACGCTGACCCGCGCGCTCTCGGGCCGAATCGAAATGTAATCGTTTATTTTTCGCGGGATCGGTGTATGCTTGCCTGTGACGAACCGTTACTTACCGATCCGAACTAATTATGAAAAGGAGACTATATGGCATCTAAGTTAAAAATTATTCCCCTGGGCGGCCTGGGCGAAATCGGAAAAAACCTGACCGTCTATGAGTATGGCAAAGATATATTCCTGGTGGACTGCGGCATGGGCTTTCCCGATCAGGACCTCTATGGCGTGGACATGGTCATTCCGGACATCAGCTATCTGCGGGCCAACCGGGACCGCATCCGCGGTATGGTCATCACCCACGGCCACGAGGATCACATCGGCGCCATTCCCTATGTGCTCAAGGAAATCGACATTCCGATTTATACCACCACGCTGACCGCCGCGCTCATCGAGCTGAAGCTGGAGGAGCACGATCTTCTTTACAATACGCAGATTTTCACGAAACAGCCTGGGGACCATTTCCATTTGGGCTGCTTCGAGATCGAGTTTATCCATGTGAACCACTCCATCGCCGACGCCGTGGCGCTGGCCATTAAAACGCCCATCGGTACGATCATCCAGACCGGCGACTTTAAGATTGACCTGACTCCCATTCAGGGCGGCGTCATCGATCTGGCGCGTCTGGGTCAGCTGGGCAACGAAGGCGTTCTGGCACTGCTGTCTGACTCCACCAACGTGGAGAAGCCGGGCTATTCCATGTCGGAAAGCCGGGTGGGCGACGGATTCGACGCGCTGTTTAAGAATTGCGACAAGCGCATCATCGTCACCACCTTCGCCTCCAACGTCCACAGAATGCAGCAGATCATCAATGTCGCTGCAAAATATGGCCGCAAGGTGGGCATCACTGGCCGCAGCATGGAAAACGTCATGCGCGTGGCCACAGAGCTGGGCTACGTGGATCTGCCGGATGACATCATGGTGGACATGACCCGGATTAACAGCCTGCCCAAGAACAAGGCGGTCATTATCTGCACCGGCAGCCAGGGCGAGACCATGTCGGCCCTGCACCGTATTGCGTTTTCCGAGCATAAGCAGGTCTCTGTCAACGCGGGGGATCGCGTGATTATCTCCGCTTCGGCCATCCCCGGCAATGAAAACATGATCAGCAAGGTCATTGACAGCCTGTTCCAGAAGGGGGCAGAGGTCATCTATGACCGCAATACCCCCCTGCACGTCTCCGGCCACGCCTGCCAGGAGGAACTGAAGATGATGCTGGCCCTGACGAAGCCCCAGTATTTCATGCCGGTCCACGGCGAATACCGGATGCTATGCAAGCATGCGGAGCTGGGCAAACTCATGGGCGTGGATCCGAAAAACGTCATCATCGCCGAAAACGGCAATGTGATTGAGTTCAGCAAGCGTGGACTCAAGCGCGGCGAGCCCGTTCCCGCCGGCGCTGTCTATATCGACGGCAAGGGTGTGGGCGACGTCGGCAGCGCCGTGCTGCGGGACCGCAGACATCTGGCGGAGGACGGTATTGTGATGGCCATTGTCACCCTTTCCGCCGACACCGGCGAGGTCATTTCCGATCCGGAGATCATCACCCGCGGCTTTGTCTATGTGAAGGAAGCGGAGGATCTCATGCTGGAGCTGCGCCGCGTGGTCAACGAGAGTCTGGAGAGCTGCGAGCATCATCGCATCCGTGAGTGGTCCGCCATCAAGGCGAGAATCAAATCCAACCTCTCCGGCTATCTGTATAAGACCACCCGCCGGAGTCCCATGATCCTGCCGGTCATCATTGAGGTGTGATCCATGAATATTCAGATCTGGGGCCGCTCCAAGTGCTTCGACACCAAAAAGGCCGAGCGTTATTTCAAGGAGCGCCGCATCAAGTATCAATACACTGACCTGCTGCGCTACGGCATCAGCAAGCGGGAGCTGCAGAGCGTGAAAAATGCCGTGGGCCTGGAGAATCTCTTCGACTCCAAGGCAGAGGACTATGCACTTTTGCAGTATCTCGCCTATGACGAGGACAAGCTGGAAAAGCTTCTGGAGCAGCCGGAACTGCTGAAAACGCCCATTGTCCGCAACGGGAAGCAGGCCACGGTCGGCTACTGCCCGGAGATCTGGAAGACCTGGGAATAATCATTTTGTCTGTTTGAAAGGTTGGAACCCCTTATGCGCGAGCCCTCTGAGCAGAATCGCGGCAAGGCGTCCGGCGTTTTACGCTGGGTCGTTCTGGCGCTGATTTCGCTCTTCGTGCTGGTGTTTCTGATGCTGTTTGCAACGGAACGCTGGCTGTTTAAGACCTGGTCTCTGCTGGATCTGGACGAGATCATTTATCATATTGCTTCCTCCGTGGAGGGAACCAATCCGGAGATGGTCTCCAATTACATTTGGCATTACGGCATCTATGTGCTGCTGGCCTTCGTGCTGTTTTGGATCACCGCGATCCTGACGAGAAAAAATCGCTTTCTCCAGCGGGTGGTTGTCTGCCTCTGGCTCGCAGCCGCTCTGGGCTTCGGAAACTACGCCCTGATTGAGGCCAACAGCCGGGTGGATCTTGCGGACTACCTGCTGGAGCTCAGCAGCGGAAGAGAAGACTCCGGCGATTTTTACTACGACCATTACGTCGATCCGAAGAACGTGGAGATCACGTTCCCCGAGGAAAAGCGAAACCTGATTTACATCTATCTGGAATCCATGGAGATGACTTACGCCGACAAAAAGAGCGGCGGCGCGTTTCAGGAAAACCTGATTCCGGAGCTCACCGAGCTCTCCCGGAAGAATGAGGATTTCTCCGGCAGCAGCAGTCTCCTGAACGGCGCGGTTCCGGTGCGCGGCACCACTTGGACCATGGGTGCCATGTTCGGCCAGACCAGCGGACTGCCGTTGAAACTGCCTATCTCCAGCAAGGGTGTGGAGTATCAGGTGGACTCCAACTTTTTCCCTATGCTGACGTCTCTGGGCGATCTGCTGCACGACGAGGGATATCACCAGGTCATGATGTTCGGCTCCGACGCGGTGTTTGCCGGGCGTGAGTCCTACTTCACCATGCACGGCAACTATGACATTTTCGACTACAAATACGCCAAGGCCGAGGGTCTCATCCCGCAGGACTACTATGTCTTCTGGGGCTTTGAGGATCTGAAGCTCTTCGACTTCGCTAAAACAGAACTCACAAAGCTTGCGGCGGAAGACGAACCCTTCAATCTGACGCTCCTGACGGTGGACACTCACTTTGAGGATGGCTACGTCTGCAAGGAATGCGAGAACAAGTATGCCGACCAGTACGCCAACGTCATGGCCTGCTCCAGCAGGCAGGTAGCTGCTTTCGTCAAGTGGATTCAGGAACAGGATTTTTATAAAAATACCACGGTCATCATCTGCGGCGACCATCTGACTATGGACACGGATTTCTGCGAGGACGTGCCGAAGGATTACCAGCGCCGTACCGTCACCGCTTACATCAACAGCGCCGTGAAGCCCATGGACGCCAAGCGTACCCGGAGCTACACCACGTTGGATATGTTCCCGACCACGCTGGCTTCTCTGGGCGTTACCATCAAAGGAAATCGGCTGGGGCTCGGCACGAACCTGTTCTCCGTGAAGGACACGCTTTTGGAGGAATACGGCTACGAGGAGCTGGACCATCATCTGCACAACAGCTCCGCGTTCATGAACCAGTTTATGAATGTCCACATCACCGAGGACTTCATGGAGCAGGTGGCAAACAAAGCGGCGCTGAGCTATCGTGTGGAGAACACCGGAAAGCTGACCTTTGTGGTGGATAATTCCTATATTCTGAATTCTGACAGCATCCAGAAGGCAGAGCTTCAGCTGACCGACCCGGCAGGGAAGACCACCATCAATATGACCGTCTATCAGCCGGAGAATGATCCCAATATCTTCTCCTGCTATGCCAAGACGGATTTGACCGAAAAGGACATTCACGGAATGAAGGCGGAGGCGTTCTTCACCGTTGAGGGCTTTGAACACTACTCCGTCGCAACTGCAGAGTATTAAAGGAGGCTCATCATGTCACTTGATCGTTTTCTGCAAGCACAGGCCCGCAGCTATGACACCGCTCTGCGTGAGATCCAAAGCGGGTACAAGCGCAGCCATTGGATGTGGTATATCTTCCCGCAGATTCAGGGACTGGGCTTCAGCTCCACGGCCCAGTATTATGCCATTCGGGATCTGCAGGAGGCAAAGGACTACCTGGCGGAGCCCACCCTGAGAGCGCGTCTGCTGGAGATCTCCAGCGCGCTGTTGGCGTTGAATTCTCACGATCCCTCCGCAATTCTCGGCTGGCCGGATGATATGAAGCTGCGCTCCTGCATGACGCTGTTCGCCGAAGCAGAGCCGGAATGCAAGGTGTTTTCCGACGTACTGAACCAGTATTTCGGCGGAGTCAAGGATGACAAGACCCTGAAAATCCTTTATGGTTAAAAAAGTGCTTGCATTCCGGATAAAAGTGTGATATAGTACTCACGTTATGTAAAATTGGACCCGTTTGGGAAAGGATGAAATAAAAACATGTCTGCTCTTCAAATCGTATTAGCCGTTCTTCAGGTTCTCTCCGGTCTGGCTGTGACGGCCATCGTTCTGATGCAGTCCGGCAAGAGCTCCGGCCTCTCCGGTGTCATCGCCGGCGGTGCCGAGACCTTTATGTCCAAGGGCAAGGCCAAGACGCTGGACGCCAAGCTGGCGAAGATGACCAAGTGGTTTGGTCTGGCCTTCGTGCTGCTGACTCTGGTGCTGACGGTTCTGATGCATTGATCTATGATCCAATACGCGGCTAAGCAACTGCTTAGCCGCGTTTTTGCGTCTGTTGCGAAGTGAAGAGAAATGTGGTACAATACGACCAGATTTTACTGGAGTGAATAGAATGCGAATTTTAGGAATTGACCCCGGGATCGGCACTGTGGGCTTTGCCGTGCTGGATACGGATCGCGGCAAGCAGAAGCTGGTGGGCTGCGGCGTCATTACTACCCCGCCGAGAACCCAGCTTTCCAGCCGTCTGGAGCAGATCTATCGGGATTTGCAGGAGCTGATTACCCAGTTCTGCCCGGACGTGATGGCCATCGAGGAGCTGTTTTTCAATACGAATATCACCACCGGCATCGCCGTCGCCCATGGCCGCGGTGTGATTCTTCTGGCTGGGTATCAGGCGGGGCTGCCAATCTATGAATACACCCCTCTGCAGGTGAAGCAGGCGGTTGTAGGCTATGGCCGCGCGGAGAAAAGGCAGGTCATGGATATGGTCAAGCGGCTTTTGCATTTACAGGCCGCACCGAAGCCCGATGATGCCGCCGACGCGGTGGCCATCGCGCTCTGCCACGCCCGAAGCGCAACGTCTTTGATTCAGAAAGAAATGAGGTTTGACCCATGCTCTACCACGTAGAAGGAACCGTTACCGATATTGATGTGAATCTGGTGGTCATCGACTGCCACGGCATCGGCTTTGCGCTGAACGCCAGCATGAACACCATCGCTTCCGTCACGAAGGGAAACTCCGCCAAGCTCTATGTCTGCGAGTCCGTTCGGGAGGATGCCTACGAGCTGTTCGGCTTTGCTTCCAAAGAGGAGAAGCGCTGCTTTGAGATGCTGATTTCCATTTCCGGCGTGGGGCCCAAGGCTGCCATTGCCATTCTCTCCACCTGCACGCCAAGCGCATTGGCCATGGCGGTGCTGAATGACGATGTGAAGACCCTGACCATGGCGCCGGGCATCGGTAAGAAAATCGCCCAGCGTATCGTTTTGGAATTGAAGGACAAGCTGGCAAAGGAGCAGGCCGGCATGGACTTCGGAACGCCTGCGGCATCGGTGGCCCTTCCCAACGTGGAGGACAGCTCCGCCCGCTCCGATGCGATCTCCGCCCTTATGGTACTGGGCTACAGCATGCCGGAAATCAACCGCGCTTTGCAGAAGCTCAATACCGAGGGCATGGACGCCGAGCAGATCATCAAGTCCGTGCTCCGCGCCATGATGCAGTGAGAGGAGGGAACCCATGAGCATCAGCTTTTCCGAAGAGGCCCAGGAGCCTATCGTAACTTCAACCTCGATCCTCCCGGAGGACAGCACCGAGGGTTCGCTCCGTCCCCGCTATCTGCGGGACTATACCGGCCAGGAGAAGGCCAAGGACAATCTGCAGGTCTTTATCGACGCCGCCAGAATGCGCAACGAGCCGTTGGATCATGTGCTGCTCTACGGCCCTCCCGGTCTGGGCAAGACCACCATGGCGGCGGTCATCGCAAACGAGATGGGCGTCAACATGCGCATCACCTCCGGCCCCACCATTGAGAAGGCCGGCGACCTGGCCGCGCTGCTGACCAATCTTCAGGAAAATGACATCCTCTTTGTGGACGAGATCCACCGGCTGAATCGGGCGGTGGAGGAAATTCTCTATCCTGCCATGGAGGACTACGCCATCGATATCATCATCGGCAAGGGCCCCTCTGCCAACTCCGTCCGTTTGGATCTGCCGCATTTTACCCTGATCGGCGCCACCACCAGAGCGGGCCAGCTCAGCGCGCCGCTGCGGGATCGCTTCGGCGTGAACCTTCGTCTGGAGCTCTATTCTCCGGAGGAACTGCAGCGGATCGTCACCCGCAGCGCCGACATTCTGGGCATCGAGATCGAGCCCTCCGGCGCCTATGAGATTGCCTCCCGTTCCAGAGGCACGCCGCGAATCGCCAACCGGATGCTCAAGCGGGTCCGCGACTATGCCCAGGTGCGTGCCGACGGTGTGATCACCAAGGAGGTGGCCAACGACGCGCTGATTCGTCTGGAGGTCGACCAGCTGGGTCTGGACGCCACCGACCGGCGGATGCTGCGCAGCATCATCGAGTTTTACAACGGCGGCCCCGTGGGATTGGACACCCTTGCCGCTACCATCGGGGAAGAGGCCGTCACGCTGGAGGACGTCTATGAGCCCTATCTTTTGCAGCAGGGCTTCCTGACACGTACCCCAAGAGGGCGCTGCGTCACCAGAAGGGCTTATGAGCATTTAGGCCTGGAATACCTGGGCCAGCAGCAGATGGAACTGTAAGCAGAAGCCTGATTTTTAGGTATTATACAGAATTATAAAAATTTTCTTGACTTTTGGTTCATTTTTGTTATACTTGTATATGTATAAGTTTTTGAATTCAGAGTGTTTATGACAGATTTCACTTCATTTTCTGATCAGGACCTGGTGCTCCGGGTCAAATCCGGCGACCGGGAGGCGGAGGATACACTTCTCTCCAGGTACAGTCGGCTTGTCCGTATCTGTGCCCGTCCGCTGTTTCTGGCGGGGGGAGACAGTGAGGATTTGATTCAGGAGGGCCTGATGGGGCTTCTGTCGGCGGTGCGTGAATATGACACCGCGGCGCAGGTTCCGTTCAAAGCTTATGCAGAGCTGTGCATCCGAAACAGACTGTACAGCGCCGTAAAGTCAGCAGCACGTCTCAAGCATCTGCCGCTCAACAGCGGCATTCCCCTGGATGAGATCCTCACCGATGAATCCTTGCCGCAGTCGGCTGGTTTTTCCGAGTCGGGAAGACGAATCACGGAGGAGCAGGTGCTCGCCAAAGAGGGCGAGAAGGAGCTGCGCTCCGCGATCACCAGGTATCTATCAGCCTTTGAACAGCAGGTTTTGGAGCTGTATCTCTCCGGCCTTTCCTACGCCGAGATGGCGCAGCAGACCGGAAAGGGCGAAAAATCCATCGATAACGCTGTTCAGCGGATCCGCCGCAAGCTGGCGCGGCTTACCAATCTCGGCGATTTCAGCGACAGCTGAACGCAAATATTCAGCCGAAAGGCAAGTTTTTCAAAAGAGAGGATTCAAAATGTTCGAAGACAAGACTCTGAAGTGCAAAGAATGTGGTGCTGAATTCGTGTTCACCGCCGGTGAGCAGGAGTTCTATGCCGAGCGTGGCTTCCAGAACGAGCCCCAGCGCTGCAAGCCCTGCCGTGACGCCCGCAAGAACG
>CAMHPQ010000009.1 GCA_946187035.1 uncultured Clostridia bacterium
GTACTTCTCGTTTTTGATGTTGATGATGCCGTTCCAGGTAAACAAATGCCCGTGGCGGCCGTTTCTCGCCGGCATGACGCAGTCGAAGAAATCTACGCCGCGCCAGACGCCCTCAATGATGTTTCCCGGAGTGCCGACGCCCATGAGATACCGGGGCCGATCTTTGGGCATGAATTCCTCCACCGCCTCGATGGTGTCGTACATCTCCTGATGGCTCTCCCCCACCGCGAGCCCGCCGATGGCGTAGCCCGGTAGATCCAGCTCCGCGATTTGCTTCATGTGCTCGATGCGCAGATCGTGGAACACCGCGCCCTGGTTGATGCCAAAGAGCATCTGGCCGGGGTTCACGGCGTCGTCCCGGCTGTTATAATCCGCAAGGGCGGTTTTGCACCGCTGGAGCCACCGGGTGGTGCGCTGGCAGGAGTCTCGAACGTAGTCATAGGGCGACGGGATCTTGACGCACTCGTCGAAGGCCATGGCGATGTCAGAGCCCAGATTCGCCTGAATGCGCATGCTCTCCTCCGGTCCCATGAAGATTTTGCGTCCGTCCACATGGCTGTTGAAGCTGACGCCCTCCTCTTTGATTTTCCGCAGCTCTGCCAGAGAGAAGATCTGGAACCCGCCGCTGTCCGTTAGGATGGGCCCATCCCAGGTCATGAACTTGTGCAGACCGCCCAGATCCCGGATCAGCTCGTCGCCCGGGCGAACGTGGAGATGGTAGGTGTTGGACAGCTCAATCTGGCAGCCCAGCGTTTTCAGATCCGCGGCGGACAAGGCCCCCTTGATGGCACCCTGGGTGCCGACGTTCATAAACACCGGGGTCTGCACTGTGCCGTGGGGCGTCTGGAATTCGCCTCGCCGGGCGTGTCCTTCTTCTTTCAGCAGCTTAAACATAATCGTTTCCTTTTCCTTCAAATGCATTTTGAAGCAATCGCTTCGGGTCTACAAATTGGATGTGCTCCGGCGGCGCTTCTCCGTCGCAGCAGACGGCGGCGGCGCAGTCGGGGATATCGTCATACAGGCGGCACTGGATCCCCTCCGATGGTTCCGGGAGGGTGATAACGCCATTTTCCCGGGAGATGGGGATCGTGCGAAGATCTCCCCTGCCCGTGAGCTTAAACCAGCTCTCCCGCAGGGTCCAGAGCTCAAACAGATCCAGATCGCCGTGCGGAACCTCCAGGATGCGGCGGGCGGTACTGTCCCGCACTTTTCGCCGCTGCTCCACATCGGCCCCAATGGGCACACGGGAAATGGCTGCCATTGCCGCGCCGCGTGTGTGGCTCAGGGAGAAGTATACATCCGAATCCGCTCCGAAGCAAGGCTTTCCGCCGGGAGCGATCTCCACAGGCGGCAAATCCATGTGGAATTCCTGTTTCAGTGCCCAAACCAGTAAGGACCATGCTTCCGCGCTCCCCACTGCGGGACTTCGTCCGGAATGGAGCATTAGTTGTGGAGAAAATTCACCGATTTTTGTCCAGTATAACAGCAAATTTCACCACCCCTTTGAAAATCTTTCATTTCTTTTCAATAATATAGCATAAATTTAATTATTTGGCTACCATTCTTGAAAAAAGTGTGGTATACTTAATTATTCCGTAGGATTTTCTCAGGAAAGCTCTGATAATCTGTTAAAGTTTGTAAATTACACCGAAAGGAACGAAGCATATGAAAAAGATCCTGGTGCTTGAAGACGAATCCAGCATTCGCAGTTTCGTAGTTATCAATCTGCGTCGCAGCGGGTATGAGCCCATTGAGGCCGGGACAGGCGAGGAAGCGCTCCGCTGCATCCAGCAGCACCCCGATATTCTGGTTGCGCTTCTGGATGTGATGCTGCCGGATATCGACGGTTTTGAGGTCTGCCGCCGCATCCGTGCCACCGGCTCCAAGATGGGCATTATCATGCTCACCGCCAAGAGTCAGGAGATGGACAAGATTACCGGTCTCATGACTGGCGCCGACGACTATGTGACCAAGCCCTTCTCCCCTGCCGAGCTGCTGGCCCGCGTGGACGCGCTCTACCGCAGAATCGGCGGCGGCGACAACGGTGAGGACGCCATTTCCAGCGGTCCATTCCTGCTGCATCTGCACTCCAGAACGCTTGACAAGAACGGCGAGCACATCCGCCTGACGCAGACGGAGTTCTCCATCATGAAGCTCTTCATGAACAACCCCGGCCGCGCCCTCTCCCGCGAGGAGATCCTCAGCGCTGTCTGGGGGGAGGATTACAAGGGAGAGGTCAAGATCGTGGACGTGAACATCCGCCGTCTGCGCATCAAGATTGAAGACCAGCCCACCGAGCCGGAATACATCACCACCGTCTGGGGCTTCGGCTATAAGTGGGGCTACTGATCCAGATGGATGGACAAAAGCAATCTGTCTCCCGGGCAGAAGCGCTCCGCAGCAACCCGGCGCTGATTCCGGCGTTGATTTTTGCGGGGCTGGTGCTGGCTGCCTTCTGGGTGGGTTATGCGCTGTTTTCCACAAAGCTCTGGATCGCCGTTGTTGCCAGTCTGGTGGCCGCCGGCGCTGCGGGCTATGTGGGCTGGCTCTGGTATGACATTCACGTTCTGGAGCCGCTGCGCCATATGACGGAGTCAGCTAAGCTGATTGCTGACGGAAGCTATGGAACGGAACTGCCCCCCACTGAGGAAAAACCCTTCCAGGAGCTGACTGAGGTCATCAACGCCGTCTCCAGAGAGATCAACCACTCGGAGAAAATGCAGTCGGAGTTTATCTCCTCCATTTCCCACGAGCTGCGCACGCCGCTCACCGCCATCACCGGCTGGAGCGACACGCTGATGTTTGACTTCGACATCAAGCACGAATCCCGCGTCGGACTCCAGACCATCAAGCAGGAGGCGGCGCGCCTCACCAGTCTGGTGGAGGAACTTTTGGAGTTTACCCGCATTCAGGACGGGCGGTTCAAGCTGAACATTGAGCTGCTGGACATTGAAAGTGAGCTGGAGGACACGATTTTCACCTATCGTGAATTCCTGCAGCGGGGCAAGATCGACCTGCGCTTTACGCCCCTGGAGGAAGAGATCCCCCTGCTGCCCGGTGATCCTCTGCGTCTGCGGCAGGTGTTTCTGAACATTCTGGACAACGCCGCGAAATATGGCCGCACCGGGCCGGACAGCGGCATCATCGAAGTCTCCCTCACGGCGGATCAAAATGCCGCCACGGTGATTTTCCGGGACTACGGCCCCGGCATCCCGGAGGACGAGCTTCCCCACGTGAAGGAGAAATTCTTCAAGGGCCGCATTTCCAAGGAGCGCGGCAGCGGCATCGGATTGGCGGTCTGTGACGAGATCATCACCCGCTCCGGCGGCATGCTGACCATCTTAAACGCGCCCGGCGGCGGCACCGCTGTGGCTGTCACCCTGCCCTTCGCGCCTGAGAGCGCCGGCTCCGGCAAAGCACATCACACCGAGGTTATGGAATGAGCAAGAAACCAATCAACGAGAATACCGATCAAAAGGTCTGCTTCCGTACCAGCATTGGCGGTCAGGCGCTGCTGGAGGGGATCCTCATGCGAGGCCCGGTGAAGCAGGCCATCGTCTGCCGCACACCGGACGGTCTGGTGGAAAAGGTCGAGGAACTGCACTTTGTCAAGGATAAGTACCCCATTCTCGGCTGGCCGCTGATTCGTGGCGTCATCACCTTCATCGACTCCATGGTCAAGGGCATGCAGGCGCTGACCTACAGCGCGGATCTGCTGCCCATTGAGGAGCAGGGCGAGCCGGACAAGATCGACCAGTGGATCGAGGCGCATTTTTCTGAGGAAAAGGCAAAGAGCATCGTCATCGGCGTGGCCGTGGTGCTGGGCATCGCACTGGCGGTGGGGCTGTTCGTGCTGCTGCCCACGCTGCTGGGCAAGCTCTGCCTGCGTATTTTCCCCGGCATGACCAGCTTTACGCTGAGTCTTGCCGAGGGTATATTCCGCATCATCATCTTCCTGATCTACCTGTGGGGCGTCACCAAAATGGACGATGTGGCCCGGATGTTTGCTTATCACGGCGCGGAACACAAGACCATTTTCTGCTATGAAAAGCAGCTGCCGCTGACGGTGGAAAACGTTCGCAAGCAGTCCAGATTCCATCCCCGCTGCGGCACCAGCTTTCTGTTCAACGTCATCATCATCAGCATCCTGATCTTCTCTGCGGTGAGCTCCCTGCTGACCAACTGGCAGAGCTTCTGGCTGCGGTTTTTGCTGCATTTGGCGCTGCTGCCGGTGATCGTCTCCCTCACCTATGAGCTGAATCGCTGGGTGGGACGCCACGAGGATCTTTGGATCTGCCGCATTTTGGCCGCACCCGGTAAATGGATGCAGCATCTCACCACAAACGAACCGGATGACAGCATGATCGAGTGCGCAATCCGCTCTCTGGAGCTGGTCATCCCCGAAACGCAGGGCAGCGACGCCTGGTAATAGAAGGAGCATTTCAAAATGCCGAAAACCTACAATGAGCTGTATCTGCGTGCAAGGACCGCGTTAAAATCCGCAGGCGTCGAGAGCTATGCTCTGGAGGCCAGGCTCCTGGCTTCGAGAGCCGCCGGAAAGGACAAAGAGACGTTTCTGCGGGATCTGCGGCTATATACCTCCGATGAGACCGAAGAGAAGCTGGAGGCGCTGCTCAGCCGCCGTTTGAAGGGGGAGCCGCTGGCCTATATCACCGGGGACTGGGAGTTTTACGGACTGCCCATGAAGGTGACGCCGGATGTGCTGATTCCCCGCTCCGATACGGAGGTTCTTGTGGACACGGCGTTAAAGGCGCTGATGGGCCGGAAAATGGATGCGAGGATTCTGGATCTCTGCTGCGGCAGCGGCTGCATCGGTGTGGCGCTGGCTCACGAACTTCCCGCGTCGAGAGTTGTCATGGTGGACGTCAGCGAAAGCGCCCTGGAGGTCAGCCGTCAGAACATCCGTCTGAACCGGGTCAATCGAACGGTATGCCTGCGGGCCGACGCGCTGCAGAAGCCGCCTATGAGCATCGGTGAGTTTGACGTGATCGTATCGAACCCACCCTATGTCCCCAGCTTTGAGATCCTGACGCTGGACAGCTCGGTTCGTGATTTTGAGCCTTTGGGAGCGTTGGACGGCGGCGAGGACGGTCTCATGTTTTACCGTGCGATCCTCCAATTCTGGATTGGATCCCTCCGCCACGGCGGGCTGCTGCTGTTCGAGGTGGGTGAAGATCAGTCTGCTTCCGTCCGCGCCTTGATGCGGGAAGCCGGTATGCAGGATGTGTTTTCTGTCCAGGATACCGCCGGAATTGAGCGGGTTGTGGTTGGACGGAGACCCAAGAATTGAAATCAAATAATTAATGATATAGAGGTGTACTATGGCAGACAAGAAAAAGAGTGTGGCACCGTCTCCGGCGCAGGCGCGTCCCGAGGATCGCAAAAAAGCGCTGGAAACCGCCATTGCGCAGATTGAAAAAGCATACGGAAAAGGTGCGGTTATGCGTCTGGGCGACAGCCCTGAGAACGTGAACGTGGAGGCCATTTCCACTGGTTCCCTGTCGCTGGATCTGGCGCTGGGAATCGGCGGCGTTCCGAAGGGACGTATTGTGGAGATCTATGGCCCTGAGAGTTCCGGTAAGACCACTCTTGCCCTGCACATTCTGGCCAGCGCCCAGAAGAGCGGCGGCGAGGCGGCTTTCATCGATGTGGAGCACGCGCTGGATCCCACCTATGCCCGCGCTCTGGGTGTGGACATTGATAACCTGCTGATCTCTCAGCCGGACACCGGCGAGCAGGCATTGGAGATCACCGAACAGCTGGTCCGCAGCGGTGCCATCGATGTCATCATCGTGGACTCCGTGGCGGCGCTGCTCCCCAGAAGTGAGCTGGAGGGCGAGATGGGCGACAGCTCCGTCGGCGTTATCGCCAGGCTCATGAGCCAGGCTCTGAGAAAGCTCACCGGTGCGGTCAGCAAGACCAACACCATCGTGGTCTTCATCAACCAGCTGCGTGAGAAAATCGGCGTCATGTACGGCAACCCCGAGACCACCCCCGGCGGCCGTGCGCTGAAGTATTTCTCCAGCGTCCGGATCGACGTGCGCCGCATTGAGACCCTGAAGGTCAACGGCGAGATGGTGGGCAACCGTACCCGCGCCAAAATCGTGAAGAACAAGGTGGCTCCTCCCTTCAAAGAGGCGGAGTTTGACATTATTTACGGCGAGGGTATTTCCAAGGTCGGTGAGATCATCGATCTGGCTGTGAAGCTTGACATCATTGACAAAGCCGGCGCCTGGTTCACCGTGGGTGATCAGCGTCTGCAGGGGCGTGACTCCGTAAAGAACTATCTGCAGGAGAATCCCGAGGTCTGCGACGGTATTGAGCAGCAGATCCGTGAGAACGCCGTGAAGCTCATGTCTCCCCAGGCCCGCAAGGCCGCTGTTGCCGCAGGCCGCGCCGTGGACGTGACCGCCGACGATTTTGAAGGTTAATTCGTGGTTATCCTGACGGAACTCAAACAAACCGGGCCGGAGACGTTTCTTGCCCGGTTTGACAATGGCGAGGAGCTGAAAACCACCCTGAATGTGGTAATGGATCAGTCTCTTTTCGCCGGAAAAAAGCTGGATGATGCGGAGTTTGAGGCCTGTCGTGACGCATCTTCCCTCTCCCGCTGCAAGCAGCGAGCGCTTCGGATTATCGGGATGCGCGCCATGTCTGTGAAGGAGCTCACCGATCGACTGACGGAGAAGGGTGAGCGCCCGGAGGATGCGGAGGCTGCGTCACAATGGCTGCTGGAGATGCATTTGTTGGACGACCAGCAGTATGCGGAGATGTGCGTCCGGCACTATGCTGCAAAAGGCTATGGCCCGGGGCGCATCCGCAGCGAGCTCTACCGACGGGGAATCCCTAAGGATCTCTGGGAGAACGCCATGGAGGCGCTGCCGGAGCAGGACGACCAGATTGATCGCCTGCTGCGTCGGAAGCTTCGGAGCGAGGATCCGGACAAAAATGAGCTGCGCAAGGCGTCGGACTACCTCTATCGCCGGGGATTTCGGTGGGAGGAGATTCGCGCTGCAATCCAGCGTTATCAGGAAGAAATGGGGGCAGATGCCGATGGGTTATAAAATTGCGCTGATTTCTTTGGGATGTCCCAAGAATCAGGTGAACAGTGAGCAGATGCTGTATCTGCTGGATGAGGCCGGTCACGAGCTGGTGGGCGATCCCGCGGGCTGTGACGTGGTAATCATCAACACCTGCGGCTTTATCGACAGCGCCAAAAGCGAGGCCATCGACCACATTCTGCAGATGGCGGAACTGAAAAACAATGGCCTGGTGAAGAAAATTCTGGTGGCAGGCTGCCTTTCCCAGCGTTACTGCGACGACATTCTGGAAAGTTTGCCGGAAGTGGATGGTATGCTGGGTACCGGCAGCTTCGGTGAGATCTGCACTGCCGTGGACGCGGTCATGCAGGGAGAAAAGCCGCTGCTGTTTGCTGATAAAAACGGCCCCATTGAAGAGCTGGGCCGTGTGGTCAGCACCGGTCCGGGCTGGGCCTATCTGCGGATTGCGGAGGGCTGCGACAACTGGTGCGCGTTCTGTGCCATTCCCGGCATTCGCGGAAAGTACCGCAGCCGGAAGCTGGACGCCATTTTGGCAGAGGCCAGAGCGCTGGCGGCCCAGGGCGTCAAAGAGCTGATCGTCATTGCCCAGGATATCACCCGCTGGGGCATTGATCTCTATGGAAAACCCAGTCTGTCCCTCCTTCTGAAGGAGCTGGTGCAGATTGAGGGTGTGGAATGGATCCGGCTGCACTACCTCTACCCTGACGCATTCGATGATGAATTGATCGATGTGATTGCCGGCGAGGACAAGGTGCTGAAATATTTGGACATTCCGCTGCAGCACATCAACAATGAGATTCTCCGGCGTATGAACCGCCGCGGAACCGGAGATGAGATTCGCGCACTGATCCGGAAGCTCCGGGAGCGGATTCCCGGTCTGGTGATCCGCACCAGCCTGATCACCGGTCTGCCCGGCGAGACGGAGGCGGAGTTTGAAGAACTGTGCCAGTGGCTGCGGGAAGCCCGTCTGGAGCGCGTGGGTGTGTTCCCCTTTTCCCCCGAGGAGGGAACGCCGGCGGCCAAAATGACGGACCGCTGCGATGAGGAAGAAGCGCAGCGCCGCGCAGATCTGATTTTGGATCTGCAGGCCAAGATCATGGACGACTATAACGCCGGGTGCGTTGGAAAGACCATGCGGGTGCTCTGTGAGGGCGCGTCCAAATCCGGACTCTGCTCCGGCAGAACCTTTGCGGACTCTCCGGAGATTGACGGGACTGTCTATTTCACAGGGACCGCCAAACCGGGCGAATTTGCCGATGTGCGCATTCTCGACGTCGAGGATGGAGAACTCAGCGGCGAGCAGATCAATGGAAGGGAGTAATCACAATGACGACTGCCAATAAGATCACCATTTTCCGGGTCGTTCTGGTTCCGGTCCTGGTCATTCTCATGTATTTGAACTTCCCCGGCCACATCTACTGGGCCCTGGCGGTGTTTATTCTTGCCAGTGTCAGCGATTTCGCGGACGGATACATTGCCCGTCATTATAATCAGGTGACGGATTTCGGCAAGTTCCTGGACCCGTTGGCGGACAAGGTGCTGGTCATCGCCGCCATGTGCGTCTTTGTGGAGCAGGGCTACATGCCCGGCTGGGCGCTCCTGATCGTTGTCACTCGTGAGCTGGCTGTCACCGGCCTTCGTCTGATCGCGGTGGACAACGGACGTGTGATTGCTGCTGCGTGGTCCGGCAAGATCAAGACCGCGAGCACCATGGTGGGCATCATCCTCATGCTGTTTATCGGTATCCCGCATGAAATCCATTGGCTGAACACCCTGGTCTGGATCGTCATTGTGGCCACAACCGTCTATTCCGGCGGCGAGTATTTCTATAAGAACAAAGATGTTCTTAGCGTGGATTCCACCAATAAATAATATGATATTGATCTGCACCCTCTGCAAACCGGAGGGTGCATTTTTCACTTTTCTGAAGGGATTTTTTGTCTGTCCATACATTCTGTTTTTGACTTTACAGATTCTGAAACAAATTCGTTTTTACACACCTGTGATTATTCACAGAAATACCCCAAAATCAGGAACATGAAAATATGCAAAACGGAGAATTCCTGCCAGAAATGTGTAATTGTCCCAAAATGCATTGACATTTTGTCGAATAATGCTATACTGTGAATTGTGCATTTATGCATTATGACGGTAACAATCGGACACCGTCATCACAGAAGGAGGAGCATTATCAATGAAGTCAACTGGCATCGTTCGTAAGGTTGACGAACTGGGGAGAATCGTTCTGCCAATCGAATTGAGAAGAACGCTCGGTATTGAAGAGAAGGATCGCATCGAGATCTTCGTGGATGGAGACTCCGTGATTCTCCGCAAATATCAGCCCGGATGCATCCTGTGCGGAAACGCAAATGATCTGATCCTGTACAAGGGAAAGACCATCTGCCAGGAGTGCATTCGCAGCATGGGCGCTCAGCTCTGAAGAAAAAATCCTCTGACGACATCATCGTCAGGGGATTTTTCTTGCGTTTCTAAGATATAGAATGTATAATAAAAATTGAAATAAATGGAGGTGTCGGCATGGACAAGCGTGTGAATAAGGAAAACTACTATCTTGACATTGCGGACGCAGTTCTGGGACGCTCAACCTGCCTGCGTCGGAAGTACGGCGCGATCATCGTCAAAAACGACGAGATTCTCTCCACCGGCTACAACGGTGCGCCCCGCGGACGTGTCAACTGCAATGAGCTGGGTTACTGCAATCGGGAGCAGCTGAAGATTCCCTCCGGCCAGCGCTATGAGCTCTGCCGCAGCGTTCATGCAGAGGCAAACGCCATCATCTCCTCTGCCCGACGGGATATGATCGGCGGAACCCTCTATCTGGTTGGGCGGGACGCAAAGACCAATGAACTGCTGCACGACACCACCTCCTGTGCCATGTGCCGCCGGATGATCATCAATTCCGGAATTGAGCGAGTTGTGGCGCGGATCGGCGAGCACGATTTGGTTGTCACCGACGTGCAGGAGTGGATTGACCAGGATGAATCCATCCAGCCCAAGGCGGAAAACTGCGAATTCTGCTGAGCCACTCCCCCGCTTGAACCGAACGAAAAGGAAGCTGTTTATGCATTTTGAACCTCTGACGCTGGAGGACATGGAACGGGTGCGTCCGTACCTGACGCTGATCAAATCTCGAACCTGCGACTACACCCCTGGCTGCGTCTTTATCTGGCGCGACTTTTACCAAATGAAGAGCTGCATCACGGAGCTGGGTTTCTTCTCCAAGCTTCACAATGAAAAAGGAGAGAAATACTACAATCTTCCCCTTTCCACAGAGCCTGAGAAAGCGCTCCTGGCGCTTTATGACTATGCTGTAAAGCCGCTGCGATTCTGCACGGTTCCGGAGAAATGGATTCCTACGCTGCAAACGCTCTTTCCGAACTGTCTCGTTGAGGAACAGAGAGACTATTATGACTATCTCTATCTCGCCTCTGATCTGATCGGTTTGCACGGAAAGAAATTCAGCGGGCAGCGCAATCAAATTAGTCAGTTTAAGCGCAATGTGGAAAATTGGCGCTTTGAACGGTTAAGCGAAGAGAATCTGCAGGAGGTCAAGGAATTCTTTCTCGCCTCTGATTTTGTGAAAGATCCGAAAAACGAGTCTGCCCAGGAGGAGAGTCGAAAGGTTTTGGAGGTACTGGATCATCCGGAGGTTTACCGGATGCAGGGCGGCGTACTCTTTGCAGATAATAACGTTGTCGGGTTTTCCCTGGGTGAAATCGTCGGAGACA
Source organism: uncultured Clostridia bacterium (assembly GCA_946187035.1). Lineage (GTDB taxonomy): Bacteria > Bacillota > Clostridia > Oscillospirales > Oscillospiraceae > CAG-103. Next base: position 10,832 of record CAMHPQ010000009.1, read on the forward strand.
CGCTTTTCGTTCACATTGAAAAGGCTGACCGAAACGTGAAGGGCGCTTACCAGATGGTGGTGAATCAGGCTGCCATTCATTTCTGCACGCCGGAGGTCGAATACATCAACCGCGAGGACGACATGGGAGATCCCGGGCTTCGCACCGCAAAACTGGCCTACCACCCCGTTGATCTGCTGAAAAAATATATCGTGACGATTCCATAAATATGATCCAGACCTTACACGGAACAATCTCTGTGTAAGGTCGTCTGTTTTTATAGACTGTTTATGGAGGAAAGGAACATGAAAAAAGCCATTTGTCTCGTCCTTGCAGCTTTGCTCACGTTGGGATTGACCGCCTGCGGAAAGCAGCAAGCTGTTGAACCCGGCGGTTCTCTCGCCCCGGAGCAGCCCGGAATGACTGCAGAGCTGGATGCGATATACAGACATTCCGCACTCGGGAACTACGCGGATATTCGTGATCTTGACGCAGAATACAGCAGCGAACAGGCGGCGGCTGACGGATGCTTTGTGATCGCCCCTCTGGAGCGCAGCAATGAAGATCTCTACACAGATTTCATGCAGCGTTTTCAGAATCAGGAGGACGCCTTCATCCGCGTGACCCAGACCACGGTGGAGGGCGATCTGATCCTCACCGACGTCCTCTATGACAGCCAGACAAACTGTGTTTATCTGGTTCACGACGCCACCCGCGACGCCTTTTCTGCGGCCTCAGACCGCGTCATCACCCTGCGCACTTATACATCAACCGGGCAGTATGATTTGGACGGGGATCTATACTGGATCGCATATAACGGGGATCTCGCGGATGTGGATCTCAGGAATGAATTCAGTCTGGACCAGGTCTTTGTGATTGCCGGCATCCATTAAAGAAAAAACAGCTGTAAACGTCATGTCTACAGCTGTTTCTATTTCTCTGATTATTTCTTGTCTTTCTTCCACCATTCATTGACCTGGGGCTTCTGCGGCTGGTAGCCCTGCTCCTGCTCAATGGGCGGCGCCATTTTGGAGGGATCGAAGTTCATGGGATCGAAGCCCGCCTCCGCCATGGAGTTCAGGATGCTGTTCATCATCTCGTACTGGCTCTGCAGCGACTGGATCATGTCTCTGGTCATGCAGAGGTTGGAGCCCACATAGGGATCCACCACGATACCCGCGTCCTGGGAGTGAAGCACAAGCTCCGAGTATTCCTTGAATCCCAGCTCCACACAGCCCATCTGCTTCCACTTAAACATCTGGGCACGATCGGTGAAAGCGAGGAAGTAAGCCTTTCCGCTCTCGGAACGGGCCTTGCCGAACTGGAGATGAACCTCCCCTTCCTTCGCGTTCTCGGGCTGCTTCTCCGGACGTTCCGCCGGGAAGTACAGAGGCGTGGCCAGCAAAGCTGCAGCCAGCTGCTGAGAATTTTCATCGCTCTGATCCTTCTGGTTCTTTTCGATGATCTGTCGCAGATTCTCCGCCAGCGCGCGCTGTGCCTCCTCCTTGGGATCCCGCTCGCTGAGCAGAATGTTCCAGTTGGGATAGGCCATGCGCAGAATATCCATGGTCTGCTTCAGGGGGTCTACGGTCTCGGAAAGCTCCGGGTTGGCGCAGATCACATAGTACACCGGGCGGGTCTTGCTGTTGCGCTCGGCACCCTGAGCACGCAGCTCCTCCAGCTTCGTCTGGATGCACAGCGCGATGCAGTAAGGTTTGGTGGAGGTGTCCCGCACGGCAACGGCGTAGGACTCGTTCCCCTCCTGATTGGGAAGCTTGCTGGACTCCAGAATGCTCTGCAGACCGTAGGCATAGGCTGCTTCCGCTCTGCGGGCAGCCAGTTCCTCGTCGGTCATGGAGCCGTTGTCCTCAGGCTCAGTATAGACGCCTGCATTTTGCATTTCACGAATGGCACCGCGGCGAATCTCCTGAATGGCGTGGAACTGCATGCCTCTGCTTTTGTCCGCAGCGGCCAGCTCGTATAAATCCTGAAAACTACTCATATATAATTCCTCCGGTTGAAAGATCGAATTTAGGGCTTTGAAAAGATGAAACTTTCCAAAGCCCTTTTTGGTGCGGGTAACAGGGCTTGAACCTGCACGGTCTCCCACCAGAACCTAAATCTGGCATGTCTACCAATTCCATCATACCCGCATAATGCAAATTGCAAGCTTATTCATTATAAAGAATTTTGTGACTTCTGTCAATCTTCTTTTGGAAAGACAGCAGGACGGAAAACTCCGCCCTGCTGTGATTCACTGAATTTTCCGGCACTCCAGATAATAGCGCTTGTCCGGGCCAAGGCCGATGGAAAAGCTTTTTCTGGGAAAGGGGCCGCTGTTTGCGATGGAGGCAAACAATTCTTCCTTCTCAATGGGCGGCAGAAGCACACCGCAGCTGTTCGGCGCGGAACAGAGCATGACGGTCTCGTCGTCACCGTGGATGTAGTCAATCTCTCCGCCGTGACGCTCCAAATACGTCCGGCAAAACTGCTCAACATTGCCGATCAGGGTGCCGATGGTCTCTCCTTTTGCCAGAAGCTTGCACTGCTTCTCCCCCGCCAGGAGTGTGATTTCCCTGCCGTTGGGATCGTACAGCTGCTGTTCTGCTTCCTGCAACCAGCACGCTGCGTCGGTTCCGAATAGCACCCGATGGATCGGCGCAAAGGTGATGGCAGGATCGTGGATGTTCACCAACTCCACCAGCGCATACCGGGCGGGGTCCCGTTCCGCTTGCTCCGGCGTCAGATACTGTTTTTTCTCCATCCAGCAGTTCCTGGCAGCGGCGAGGCTGTGGTTGCCGTCCCCCACGGCAAACTCCACGGCATTCGCACCGACAACTTCAGCAACAACGCGTTTGAGCGTCTCTGCGCCTGCGCCGGAGATCTGTCGTCCCAGGAGATGGCCGCCTCCACCCATGAGTTCAAAATCATAGACCGGAGCCCCCGCCACATTCTGTGCGCACTGCATGACAGCATCGGCGGCATCATCCAAAAACAGCATTATATGCGGTATTTCCAGCAGCGCCTCGCTTCGCACACGCACACGAGGCGGAAGCCGTTCCTCCACCGTTCCCTCGGTTGCGCGGACTGGCGCATCGGTATTGGGACGATAATCGTAAGCCTCCAGGTCAATTCGCCCCACAAGGCCCCGTCGCACGACGCCGCTTACCAATCGGCGCTCCAGATAGACGTAGCTCTGCTCCAATGTGCGGAACAGCCCGTCATCTACATAGCGGCGCATGGTCTGCTGGATCTTAGCAGTCGCAGCAGTCTCGTCACACCGTCCCAGATAGTACTCCGGGAGAATCATACGGAGCGTGGAGGGCGCATCGCCGACGACCCGCTCCACCTCTTGCCAATACTCAGCATCGGAGGTAAACTGATCGCAGGCGATGACGCTCCAGCGATGGAAATCTACATTTGCAGGCAGCAAAATGTCTGCCGGCAGAAAGACTTCTGGAATCACTTTTCGATCCAGTTCAGTGCGCGATCCGCTGCACGCAGCCAGCCGTGGTGATACTTCTCGGCAGTCTCAGCATCCATGACGGGCTCAAACACACGGTCAGACTCACGGATGTTCTTGATATCCTCAATATCATTCCAGACGCCTACTGCGAGGCCTGCCAGGAAAGCAGCGCCGAAGGCGGTGGTCTCCACCATCTTCGGACGGTCAATGGGCTTGCGGATCATATCGGACTGGAACTGCATCAGGACGTTGGAGACGGAGGCACCGCCGTCCACGCGAAGGACGGAGATGTTGTCGCCGGCGTCGATGGCCATGGCGTCCAGCAGATCCTTGACCTGGTAAGCGATGCCCTCCAGAGCGGCGCGGCAGACATGTGCCTTCTTGGAGCCGCGGGTGAGACCCACGATGACGCCGCGGGCATACATATCCCATCTGGGGGCGCCGAGGCCGGTGAAGGCGGAGACCAGATACACGCCACCGTTGTCCGGGACGGTCTCGGCCAGGATGTCGCACTCACGAGAGGTGGTGATGAGCTCCAGCTCGTCGCGCAGCCACTGAATGGAGCTGCCGGCGTTGAATACGCTGCCCTCCAGAGCATAGGTGGTCTTGCCCTTTACGGACCAGGCCACGGTGGTGACAAGGCCGCTGACGCTGCGGACGCTGCGCTCACCGGTGTTCAGAAGGGTGAAGCAGCCGGTGCCGTAGGTGTTCTTTGCCTGGCCGGGCTCGATGCAGGCCTGTCCCAGCAGAGCGGAGGTCTGGTCGCCGGCGCTGCCGCAGACCGGAACGCCTTCCAGCAGCTCGAGACCGGGCATATCAGCTGCAACGCGGCCATAAATCTGAGAGTTGGGAACGGGCTTCGGCAGCATGCACATGGGAATTCCCAGTTCCTCGCAGAGCTTCTCATCCCAGGTGAGGGTGTCGATATCGAACAGCATAGTGCGGGCGCAGTTGGAATAGTCGGACACATGGGCCTTGCCGCCGGTCAGGTTCCAGATCAGCCAGCAGTCCACGGTACCGAACAGGAGCTCTCCACGCTCGGCGCGCTCGCGGGCGCCTTCCACGTTGTCGAGAATCCATTTGATCTTCGTGCCGGAGAAATAGGCGTCAATCAACAGACCCGTCTTATCCCGGATGTAGGCGGCCATGCCCTTGGCTTCCAGCTCGTCGCAGATGGGCGCGGTGCGGCGGCACTGCCATACGATGGCGTTATAGACCGGCTTGCCGGTGTTCTTGTCCCAGACGATGGTGGTCTCACGCTGGTTGGTGATGCCGATGCCGGCAATGTCCGTGGGAGACAGACCGCTCTTCTGGAAAGCTTCGCTCAGAGAGTGGAACTGGGATTCCAGAATGACCATGGGATCATGCTCGACCCAGCCGGGCTGCGGATAAATCTGCGGGAAGGGGTACTGCGCCAGGGAGACGATGTTGCCCGTATGGTCAAATACGATGGCGCGGGAGCTGGTGGTTCCCTGGTCCAGTGCAATGACATAGCCGTTCATAAAAAAACCTCCAATTTCCTTGACTAAGTACGTCAAATATATTAAAATGACGGTAGCTTTTTACAGTATACCACAAAGAAAGGAAGAAATCTATGCCTACCTTCAATGAATTTACTTTTTTATCAAATGACAAAGTTCACAATATTTTCTTCCGGGAATGTGTGCCGGACGGAAATATTCGCGGCGTGGTACAGATTGTACATGGCATTGCGGAGCATTCCAAGCGCTATGAGCATTTCATGAACTTCCTGGCCGAAAACGGCTTTGTCGCGGTGGCGGACGACCATCTGGGTCATGGCTACAGCATCGGCAGTGATCCCACCGATCAGGGCTGGTTTGCCGAAAATGACGGTTGGATGACCGTTGTGAGAGACCTGAACAGCCTGCGCCTCATTGAGCAGGAAAAGTATCCCGGCCTCCCCTATTTCTTCCTTGGACACAGCATGGGCAGCTTCCTGACCCGTACTTATATCATCAACTACCCCGACGCCCTCACCGGTGCGGTGATCAGCGGCACCGGCCAGAACCCCGGCCCCGTCATTGCCGCGGGCAAGGCCATCGGCAAGGCTGATATTTCTGACAACGGCTCCAAGCATCTGAGCAATTTCATCCACAATATGGCTTTCGGCGCCTACAACAAGAAGTATGATCATCCGCGCACGGAGTTTGACTGGCTCTGCCGTGATACCGCCGTCGTGGACGCCTACATCGCCGATCCCCTCTCCGGCTTCCAGGAGACCGTCGGCCTGTTCGTCGATATGATGGGCGGCCTGCAGTATATCTGGAAGAGTGAGAACCTGAACCGCATGAACAAGGCCATGCCGGTCTACTTCATGTCCGGCGACATGGATCCCGTGGGTGACTACGGCAAGGGCGTGAAGAAGGTCTATGAGCGCTTCAAGAAGGTCGGCATGCGCGACGTGCAGATCAAGCTCTATCCCCAGGGCCGTCATGAGATGCTCAATGAGCTGAACAAAGACGAGGTTTACACCAACGTTCTCAACTGGCTGGAGAGCAAGATCTGAGAATCCATCCAATAAAAACATCGTACCGTTTCTTATCGGTACGATGTTTTTTTATCCAATTGAGGCCAGCTTATAGACGAAAGATACGGAGCTGGTCATGGTGTCGGTTCTCTGGGTGAAGATGTCGTATTCCTCTCCGAAGTCCAGCCAGGCGCGCAGACGGCCAGCCAGATTGTTCTGCCGGGCTGCGTTCAGACTGTCCAGCTGGGCGTATTTCTGCGTTACGCCGAGGATGGTTTGGAGCCCGTTTGTCACGCTGGGATCCTGAATCTTTCCCAAATCATCAAACAAACCGCGGTTATCCTCCAGCGTCTGCAGCAAGGCCCGCAGACGCTCTGCAGTCTCAGGCAGGCGATCCATGGCTGCCTGTGCCTCCGGGGTGTCCAGATCTGTTTTCAGGGCATCCAGGGAGGGCTGAATCGCCACAGCATCCTCTGCCACCGTGACCACGTCCCGTACCTCCTGGTCGATCAGAGAAATCAGATTTACCAGCTGCTGGAACAGGTCGCAGCTGAGCAGCGCTTCCAGCCGCACCATATCGATCTGCTCCAGATCCGTCAAGAGCTTATGCATCTGTGCGATATTTTCCTCTGTGGCATACCCGGCAAGCGTTTGGATCAGCGCCTCGTTTTCCTGATACAGCAGCGCTGCTTCCCCAACGGCGGAGATCAGGCTCTGTGCCTGCTCCATGTCCCCGTAGAGCATCTGGATCAGCTCCTGGATCTGCATGGAGGAAAAGGCGTTCATGACTGTCTCGATATCGGAGAAGACCTGCTTCACACCGGCAAGGCCTGCGGATAGATCACCGCTGCTGAAGGCCTCCAGCGAGGAAAACGGCACAGCGGCGAACATCATGTTGCCCAAGGCGAAGTTTTCCACATCTGCGGAAATCATATAGGTGGTGTCTGCCATGGCGCCACTGAGGAAGGGCAGATTCAGCGCCTCGGTGCCGAGACTATCTGCCATGCCGGGAACACCGGTCAGAAGGATGATCCGGTGGGCGCCGTCGCCCAGCATGGAGCCGCCGATGACTTCCACGTTCTCAAATCCGTCCTCCGGCAGCAGCATCCCGCCCACCAGAAGAATCGGACAGGACACCGTGTAACCGCCCGCGTCCTTCTTCAGGGTGTTCTCGGCAGAGATGGTCATGGTAACATGTCCGCTCTGGCCGGCGAGGTTTTCCGGAGCGATGGCTGCGCCGTCCAGTGTATAGGTTACGTTGAACTGCACCGGCGGATCATTGAAAGAATGTCCGCTGTAATAGAGATCCGTTCCGTCCAGATCCCAATAGATGCGATCCGTTCCGGAGACGGGATACAGGTTCGTTTTCACGTCCTGAATCTGCGTCAGGTCGCTGGCGTCCTCGATCCGGACCTGCGGCAGATCCGAGTGGAGATGATCCGTGACGCTCACCAGCTGCGTGGAGCCGTCAGCGGAAAGATTTACATAGACCGTCTCGGTTTTGGAGATCTGCACAGGCTGCGTTTCGGTGCTCTCCACCACATGGGATGCGGCGAGGTAGGTCTCCCCCGCTCGGTCAGATTCCACTCTGGGACTCAGGGAGATCAAACAGACTGCAGCCACCAGAACGAGACCCAGCAGGCGTCGGATGATTTCATTGTAACGCATGATAAGCCTCCTTTCTCTGGGGCCAGTCTTTTGTGGTTTTTTCAATCAGTTTTTCTGCAATGCACAGCACAGGCGCTAAAAACAGCATGATGACCAGCTCGCTGATGATCGCGCCTCTGGCCAGCAGCGCGCACATGCCCTTGACGATGTAAATATCACAGGTGATGTATACGCCGAAAGTGGCCATGAAGAACACCGCCGCGCTCTGGAACACAGAGCGCATGGTGGTCTCCGCCGCACGGAAGATCGCTGTACTCCGTTCATGGTACTGCAGTTCCTCCTGGAACCGCGTGGTCAGCAGAATCGCGTAATCCACCGTCGCACCCAGTTGGACACAGTTGACCACGGTGGAGTCCACAAAGGACGAGACGGTGCCCATGAGCACACTGATGCTGAGATTGATCCAGATGGCGAGCTCAATGGACAGCACCAGGATCACAGGAAGGGAAATGGATTTGAAGACAATGGCGATCAAAATGAAAATTGCAATGATGGAAAGGCCTGCTGTCACCCGGAAATCTCGATCTGTGGTGTCTATCAGCCCCTGGGTGACGGCGCCCTCACCGGTGAGCAGCGCGTTGGGGTCGCAGGCATAGACGATTTCTTCCATCTGGTGCAGCTGCTCTGTCATCTCCGGGGTGGCCGGGCTGTACTCGGAGTTTACCATCATCAGCTGCAGACCCTGCTGCTTGCACAGAGCAAGAATCTCGTCCGGCAGAATCTCCCCCGGAATGGCCGGGCCAATCAACTGATCATAGGCCAGAACCAGCGAAATGCCGTCCAACTTGGAAATCGCCTTTTCCATGGCCACCACGTCCTGCTGCGGCAGAGCATCGTCGAAGATCACAAACTGGGTGCTCGCCATGTTGAAGTCCTCTTTCATCCGATGGAGGCCGGAGATGGAGGGCAGATCGTCCGGCAGCGCACGATCCATACTGTAATACTTCTGCAGACCGGTCTGGGTCAAATAGGCCGGAACCAAAAGAAGTAAAAACAGCAGGGCGAACAGACGCTTGTGTTTGACGATAAAGCGATTGGCCGGCGTGAAGTTTGGGATAAAGCTCCGGTGCCGGTAGCGGTCCATAAGGCTTTCCAACAGCAGAAGGATCGCCGGGAGCACAACAATTACGGTCAGCACGCCGAAAACCACGCCCTTGGCCATGACAAAGCCGATATCAAAGCCCAGCTTCAGGCGCATAAAGCACAGCGCAGCAAAGCCAAACACCGTGGTCAGAGAGCTTCCAGTCAACGCCGTGAAGGACTTTACCACCGCGCTGGCCATGGCCTCCTCCCGGGTGTCATATTGGCCGCGCTCCTCGTGGTAGCGGTCGATCAGGAAAATGGAGTAGTCCATGGTGACGCCCAACTGCAGCACGGCGGCGACGCATTGGGTGATAAATGAGATCGAACCCATGAAGAAGTTGGTGCCCATGTTGTAGAGCACCGCGATGCCCAGCGCCGCCAAAACCACCAGCGGCTGCAGCCAGGACTCCATGGTGAGCGCCATGATCGCCAGCGCCAGCGTTACGGCGATGGCAATATAGATCGGCGCCTGCTCGTCGGCCATCATCTTGGTGTCCGCCACGATGACGGACAGGCCGCTGATGAACTGATTCTCTGCCAGCAGATCCTTGATTTGATCAATGGTGATCATCAGATCATCTGCGGTGTATTCCGGATCATACTGCACCATCATCATGGTGGCGTTTCCGTCTTTGCTGTAGAAGACCTTTTGAATCAGATCCGGCAGAATCTCTCTGGGTACCGTAATGTCAGCGATGGAGTCCACCCAGATCACGTTGCCGACGCCGTCCACCTGTTCGATTCGATCCTTCAGCGCAGCGGCCTCCTTGGCTGGCGCGTTTTCCACTACGACAATGGAGATGCCGGCTGTGTGAAAGGTGTCATCCAATACCAGCTCCCCCTGGACCGAAGGCAGATCATCCGGCAGATAGGAGAGAATGTCATAATTCACCCGGGTGCAGACGAAGCCGATCATAGCCGGAATGCACAGCAGCAGCGCGAGCAGCAGCACCTTCTTCGGGTGCCGCGCCTCCCAGAGCGCAATCTTCCGCATGGCCTCGCCTCCTTCCGATGCTTTTGACAAAATATATTATATTTTATCATATTTTTGAATTATGTCAACAGTTTCTGATTGATTTTGTTATTAAATTGTAACTTTTTAAGAAAAGAAATGCAGAGCACAATCGTACTCTGCATGGAAATCTTTGCATCAATGGATGAACATCGCATCACCGAATGAGAAGAAACGGTACCTTTCTTCCACCGCTTCCTGATAGGCATTGAGGATGTGCTCCCTCCCTGCCAGTGCGGAGACCAGCATGATGAGGGTGCTCTCCGGAAGGTGGAAATTAGTCACCAGCGCATCAATGCATCTGAAAGAATAGCCGGGATAGATAAAGATATCCGTCCATCCTCCCTTCGCCTCTGTGACGCCTTCCGGGGTCGTGAAGCTCTCCAGCGTGCGGCAGGAGGTGGTTCCCACGGCGATGACGCGCTTCCCTGCCCCCTTGGTCGCGTTGATGGTTGCGGCTGTCTCAGCGGGAATCTCGCAGTATTCCGAGTGCATGACGTGGTCGGTGATCTCGTCCTCTTTGACAGGACGGAAGGTGCCGAGGCCCACGTGGAGCGTCACATAACAGATTTTAACGCCTTTGTCCGCGATCTTCTGCAGCAGCTCCGGGGTGAAGTGCAGGCCTGCGGTGGGCGCAGCGGCGCTTCCGATGGCTCTGGAATAAACCGTCTGGTAACGTTCCTGATCCTGCAGCTCTGCTTTGATATAAGGCGGCAGCGGCATTCTGCCCAGCTCTTCCAAAATCTCCAGGAAGATGCCGTCATAGTGGAACTGTACCACTTTATTGCCGTCCGGAAGGGCGTCAGTCACCGTGGCTTTGAGCTTCCCCTCTCCGAAGGTGAGCTCCACCCCCGGCTGGGTCTTTCTTCCGGGACGCGTGAGACACTCCCACTTCCCTTCGCCCAGATCCCGCAGCAGCAGAACCTCCACCGCGCCGCCGGTCATGCGGTTGCCCATGAGTCTCGCGGGCAGCACACGGGAGTCGTTCAGCACCAGACAATCGCCCGGCTCCAGATAATCCGGAAGATCGTAAAAGTGCCGATGCGTCGTATCCCCGGTCTGCTTGTCCAAAATCAACAGACGGGACGCGTCTCGCTGTTCCAGAGGCGTCTGTGCGATCAATTCCTCTGGAAGATCAAAATAGAAATCCGATTTTTTCATCCGACGTAGGCTCCGGTAAAGTAAAAGCTGATGATCTGGTCATAGGTCATGTTGTGGACCTTGGCCATGGAGTAGGCGCCCCACTGGCTCATGCCCAGGTTGTGGCCGTATCCGCCGCCGGAGATGACGTAGTTGTCGCCCTGCTCCGTGACGGTGAAGTGACGGCTGGTGTAGCGCGCGCCGATTCCCTTGAGGAAGTCGCGCACGTTGTCCTTGGCATAGGTTTTGCCGCCGACTGTGACCGTCTGAATGTTGCCGATGGGCGTTTTGGTGGTTTTGACCTCTCCGGTCTGGGACTTCGGTACGGTCATGCTCCAGGACTTGCAGTAGAAATCGATGTCGGCCTCATAGGGATCCTGCACAGCGCGGAGATAAGGCACCACGGTGTCCGACCAGACGTTCTCGGAATCCTCGGTGGCGCCGCCGTCGGCTGCAAAGTAATATACCGCGCAGACTGCGCCCTGATAGCGTACAAACATGCCGGCAGTCTCATCCACAGCCTGATTGGTCTTGTCAGAGGAGTTGTGGAGACCGTTGTAGACCTGGGATTTTGTATCCGGGGAGAGGTCGAAGCCGTAGGCACGGAATTTGTTCTGATTCCCAACGGCATAGGTGCGCGCCAGCACAGCCTGGGCTTTCAGGGCCTCCAGAGGCCAATCCGCGCCCATTTCGTTGGCCAGAACGCCCTTGGTGTATTCCTCCAGACCGATGAAGTTTACCACCGTCAGGTTGTCGCCGGTGAGACGGGTGAACTGAAAATCGCCGTAATAGCTGTATTCACCGCATTTGGTGATGGCCTTGCCGTCAGATACCGGAGACACGGCCAGAGAATAGCTGGAGCCGCAGTCGAAGCCAAAGAGCACCTTTTCCGAGCCGTTGCGCAAAACCAGAACGCTTCGATCCGTGCCGGTATAGACCGCGCCGGAGTAGCCCTTGGTCTTCAATGCCTCTGCCGCGTCATTCTGAGAGGTGAAGCTTCCCACCAGGACCACAAAGGTGCCGTTCTGATAAAACGGGAATCCGCCTGCCGCATCGGCTGCCTGCTGCGCTGCGCTGAGAGAATCATAGGTCTGGTTCAGACGAATGTGATACCCTCCGGTGTTACCTGCCGCAATGTTCGCGGTGTGATCCGGGACCACGTTGATGTCCGTGACGCTGATGGTTCCAAGAGAGACGAAATTGCGGTTGGCGTCAAAATAGCCCACCTGGAATCCGCTGCCGTTGGTAACGGTCAGGGGCATCTCCGCCTTTGCGTCGGAACCATAAAAGAGTCCCACACGCACCAGCTTCAAGTCCACAGGAACGGACTCGTAAGTCTGCTGCTTGCCCCCAACCTGCTGCAGACCTGCGGCGGTCAGTGCGCTGGCGGAGGCGTTGCCCAGCTGCTGGGTACCGGAAGCGCCCACAGCGTAGACCTCAGACAGATCGTTCGAGATCATACCGCCGGCGTCATTCACATAGACCTCCCCCGCTGCCATGGCGGCTCCACAGAGCAGCGCGGCAATCAGCAGAATGGAGAAAAATTGAATCGTTAGCTTTTTCATATGAGAACCTCTACTGAAAAGCGTTAAAGCGTTTTCTGAATGTACTGCTCTATTATATACAAAAGAGTGTCATAAAGCAAGAGAAATTGAAGAAAAATTACAATTGTTTGTTTAAATTTGTTTCTTTTAAGAAAATGAACCAAATTCTGAATCGGATTTCCGAAAAAATTGTGAAAATAGGAATTGACAAACTGTCCGCTTTCGTATATAATCGCTTTTGTTGACACGGACGATTAGCTCAGCTGGTATGAGCATCCGCTTGACGTGCGGAGGGTCACAGGTTCAAGTCCTGTATCGTCCACCATGAAATCCCGAAATCAGATTTGATTTCGGGATTTATCATACTATTTTGAAATTTCCCAGGATTGGGTGTGTATCCATGGCTGAAGAACGAATTCAGGAAAACAAAATGGGCTATATGCCCGAAAATAAACTGCTGCTGAGTATGGCGATCCCCATGGTGATCTCCATGCTGGTGCAGGCTCTCTACAACGTGGTGGACAGCATCTTTGTTGCCAGACTCAGCGAGGACGCCCTCACGGCGGTATCGGTAGCCTTCCCTCTGCAGAACATCATGATCTCCGTGTCTGTGGGCTTCGGCGTCGGTATCAACGCCCTGCTCTCCCGTGCGCTGGGACAGAAGAACCTGAAGCGCGCCAATGATGTGGCGATTCAGGGTCTGATTCTGGAGGTGCTCAGCTGTGCTGTCATGATGCTGATCGGCGCATTCGGCGTGGAGGCCTTCATGCGGTCCCAGACCCAGATTGATGAGATCGTGCACTATGGCGTCACCTATCTGCGCATCTGCATGTGTCTGAGCTTCGGCGTGTTCATATCGATCTGCTATGAGCGCTTTCTCCAGTCCACCGGGCGGACCGTTTATTCCATGGCGATCCAGCTGGTGGGCGCGGTGATCAATATCATTTTTGATCCCATTCTGATTTTCGGCCTTCTGGGCTTCCCCAAGATGGGCATCGCCGGCGCAGCGGCTGCCACGGTGCTGGGTCAGTGGATCAGCGCGGTAGTGGCCATTGTTTTGAACAAAAAGAAGAATCCGGAGATTCATATTGACCTGCGCAAGATTCGCCCGAATTTCCCTCTGCAGGGTGAGATCTGCAAAATCAGTATCCCCTCCATCGTCATGGCCAGCATCGGCTCTGTCACCACCTATATCATGGACGTGATCCTGTTCAAGTTCTCCTCCACGGCGGTGGCGGTCTACGGCGCGTATTTCAAGCTCCAGAGCTTTTTCTTCATGCCGGTGTTCGGTCTGAACAACGGTATGGTGCCCATTATCGCTTTCAACTACGGCGCGCAAAAGCCGGAGCGCATCCACAAGACCTTCCGTCTTGCAATGACCTATGCCGTCTGCATCATGCTGGTCGGATTTGCACTGTTCCAGCTGATTCCGCAAGTGTTTCTCGGCTTTTTTGACGCCTCTCCGGACATGCTGGCCATCGGTGTTCCGGCGCTGCGGCGCATCAGTCTCTGCTTCCTGTTTGCAGGCATCTGCATCATCAGCTCCTCCACCTGTCAAGCTCTTGGTTACAGCATCTATGGCATGTTCATTTCCATCGCCCGTCAGATCCTGGTGCTGATCCCCAGCGCCTATCTGCTGAGCCTCACCGGCGTGCTGGACAATGTCTGGCTGGCCTTCCCCATCGCGGAGCTCATGTCGCTGTTTATGTCGCTTCTGCTGCTCCGCACAGCGCTGCGGAAGACCGGTATGGCCAAAGTCAAAGCCGCGTAAAACGCTTCTTCAAGCAAAACAATCCCCTGCTCTCCGTGAGATCGGAAACCAGGGGATAATTGTTTATGTTTTCACGCTCTCGGATGTGCCTTGGAATAGACGTCCTTGAGCTGCTTTTTCACCAGCTGGGAGTAGACCTGCGTGGAAGAGATGTCCGCGTGGCCCAGCATCTCCTGAATGGAGTGGAGATCCGCGCCGTTCTCCAACAGATGCGCCGCGAAGGAGTGGCGCAGGGTGTGGGGCGTGATGGTCTTCTCGATGCCGGCTTTCTGCTGGTAGTGCTTGATGATCTTCCAGAAGCCCTGACGGGACATGCGCTCGCCGCTGATGTTCACAAAGAGGGACTGCTCGTCCGGCGTGGCGATCATCTGCGGGCGGATGAACTCGATGTACTCAGACAGTGCCATCACTGCCTTGGGATAGAGCGGAATGGCGCGCACCTTGTCCTTTTTTTGGCAGTGGATCACCGCGCTGGCCAGATCCACGTCCGAGATGTTCAGACTGATCAGCTCGCTGACACGGATGCCGGTGGCGTACAGCAGCTCCAGCATGGCCTTATCGCGGTAGCCCTTCATGTCTACGCACTGGGGCTGATCCAGCAGCAGGTCCACCTCCTGACTGGAGAGGATCTGCGGAAGCTTCTGGGTGGCCTTGTCCGGCACCAGCTTACCGGTGGGCAAAGCCTCCACCACATGCTCTTCCAGCAGGAACTGATAGAAGTTTTTCAGGGAGGCGATGGCGCGGGAGACGGTGGCAACCGACTTCCCTTTCGCACGCAGTGCTTCGATGTATTCTGCCAGATCGTCCTCCGAGGCCGTATCCAGCTCCACATCGGTATTTGCATCCAGGTATTCGCCCAGCTGTCGGATGTCGCGCAGGTAGGAAGCAAGCGTGTTGTTCGACGCCTTCTTCACTTCGGTCAGAAACCGTTCGTAGCGCTCCAGGCATTCCGCGTTGGTCACTGGACGCACCCCCTCTCTCTGAAATGTTCTAATTAAAGCCAATTCAATATGGCCGGAATTACATAGGTTTTCACCGACGCTGCGAGCAGCAGCAAGACGGCAGCGGCAGCCAGAGGCTGGACATGGCTCTCCTCCGGCGGAAGCGGCTGATCGCTCCAGCGCATGGCCAGAAGTCTTGCGGACCGGCGCATACTGTACTCCCCCAGCAGAAACAAGGCCGGTAGCAGAAGCAGTCCGGGAAGGCCAATCTGCAGCAGTACAGGGATCCAGTCCATGGTTCCGCCGCGCAGACAGGCTGTAATCGAACTGCCGGCCAGAAAGCCTTTGACAGCCAAAACCAGCGGAACCAGCGCAAAGCCGAGATAGGATGTGCTCAAAAGCAGCATCCCAAAGCCATAGGTTCCACAGCCTGCCAGTTCCGTCAGCAAATCTGTTGACGGAGCAACCCCAATCAGCCCGGCTTGCGCCCAGGTTACTGGCAGATTGGCAGTGGTGCCCAGCCAGACCCCACTTGCGCAACCGAGCAAATACCCGGCAGCAAGCGCAAACACCCCCAGCGGAAGGGGACGTCCGGGAGATCCGGAAAGCCGTCGTAATCGGCGAAATCGTCTGTTACCTGTTCGTCTCATCATCCATCACCAGGGACAGAATATGTGCCGAAAAGACATAACAGAACAATTTACATAATTGACGTAAACATAATATAGTACAAATTTTACTTATTTTCAAGAGTTTCGTAAATTTTTTTCATTTTTTGTTTATTATGCTCAAAAGATTATGTAAACAATATTATGTAAACATAAAAATATTTTCAGATTTAAAAGAAGCTGTAACCTCCCCAAATTACCCATATTTAGAAAAAACAATTGGAAAGTGCCCTACATCTTGGTAATCAATTATCATTTATGTAAACCCGCGTGGTTAATACTATTTGTAATTTCTGCCCTGGTTTCTTCGATTACGATTTGTATACTTCCCGCGCTTTTTATGAAAAATGCACGAACCGAGCCAGGCGGAGATTACAATCAGAAACGCGCCCAGCAGGGTTCCGGAAGTAAAAAATGCCTCTAAATGAAACACGAGCTTTCCCATCAGAAAGAGAACGGCCAGACTCACACCGGTGAGCAGACCTCTCTTCCCTGCCCCTCGATTTAGCGCGCCGGCGAACAGAGCCGCCAGTGACAATGCGATCAGCAGCGCCGGAACTGCAGCTTCCATCGGCAGTACCGATCGCTCGGTCAGCTCTGCTGCAGCGAAAGACAAACCTGCGAATATGATGATCCCACAGAGCACGGATCGAAGAAGCCAGAATCCTCTTTTTTGCTTCATGACGGAATTCAAAGAATAACCCCCTTGCAGAAATCGGATGGTTCATCCTATTCCCGCAAGGGGGTATTCATACCATATCAGATTCAGACGATCTCGTTATTCGTCCTTCTTCTTTCCGGCTTTCTTCTCTTCTGCAGCCTTTTTCTCCTGCGCCTCGACACGGGCGTTGGTGGAGATGGCCCACTTTGTCACCTGAATGCGAACCTGATCCTCACCGGTCTCGAAGGTCACGGTGTCGTCATTGACGGAGACGACTCTGCCCATCAGGCCGCCGATGGTGACGATCTCATCACCGGGACGCAGGCTGTCGCGCATCTCGTTGAGTTTTTTCTTCTTACGGTTCTCCGGCAGAATCAGGAACACGTAGAAGATCAGGATCATGACCACAAGAAGAATGATGGAAGAATAATTCATCACGTTCTCCCCTTTCTTTATATATATCGGAAAATATTATAGCGCGTTTGGAATGAGAATGCAAGCATTAGTTTCCTTTCAGCTGGCGCTTGCGGGCCAGGTTCACCATGCCATCCTGCATGTCGTCCAGGTTCAGCAGCATCTTGCCGCCGCCGAAGGCCGTGCAGGAGATCGCGTCCTCCACCACCACCGTGGGGATGCCGGTATCCTTCTGCACAACGGTGTCAAAGCCATAGATCAGGCTGCCGCCGCCGGACATGAGAATGCCATTCTGCGCCACGTCCGAGGCCAGCTCCGGGGGCGTCTCCTCCAGAACCATGTGCACTGCCTCCAGAATCGCCGTGGCGGGCTCGCGGATGGCTTCGATCAGCTCCGTAGAGGTGAGACGCACGGACTTGGGAAGACCGGTGAGAATGTCGCGGCCCCGCACCTCCTCCATGCCCACCTCGGGGCGCTGAACCAGACAGCCGATGCTGATTTTGACCTCTTCCGCCGTGCGTTTGCCGATGAGCACGTTGTGCTTCCGGCGGACATAGCGGATGATTGCCTCGTCAAAGGCGTCACCGGCGACCTTGATGGACTTGCACTCCACCACGCCGCCCAAGGAGACCACGGCGATCTCCGTGGTGCCGCCGCCGATGTCAATGACCATGTGGCCGTCGGGTCTGGAGATATCCACACCTGCGCCAGCGGCAGTCGCCACGGCAGACTCCACCAGATAGACCTTGCGGGCGCCGGCCTCGATGACCGCGTCGATGACGTTGCGCTCCTCCACACCGGTAATGCTGCTGGGGACCGTCACCAGAACCCTCGGCTTGAACAGGCTGAAGGAGGTGATGCGGCCAAGCATCTCGTGGAGCATGGCAGCCGTCATGTCATAGTCGGAGATGACGCCGCTCTGGATCGGATGGATGGCGACGATGTTTGCCGGGGTTCGACCCAGCATCTTCTGCGCCTCCTGCCCCACCTTCAGCAGTCTTCCGGTATACTTGTCCACTGCCACAATGGAGGGCTCCCGCAGGGAGATGCCCTTGCCGCGGACATAAATCAGCAGATTGCTGGTGCCCAGATCAATGGCAATGTCGCGTTCAAAAATCAACATAAGCTGTTCCTCCGTATGATAGGATGACGTTTCCCGTCATTTTCATTCTCGTTTGCGGGCAACTGCCGCACAGTAAACCGCGTCCGCACCGGCGAGACCCAAAGTTTTCGCGCACTCGCGTACCGTGGAGCCGGTGGTGACAATGTCGTCAATCAATAGGATACGTTTTCCCGAAACACGCTCAGGTTTCAGCACCCGGTAAGCGCCGGCGATGTTGGCCCTGCGCTTCTCCGCGGTGCCGGTGCCGGATTGGGGCTGGGTGTTTCGGATCTTTTTCAAAACCGGTTCCGGTTTGAGATTCAGTTCTTTGGCAACAGCCTTCGCCAGAAGCTCCGCCTGATCATAGCCGCGCTCCCGGAGACGCTTCCGGCTCACCGGAATCCAGGAGAGGATGTCGAACTTGTCCGAGATTGTCTGACGGATGCAGTCCGCCACCAGCGGTGCGTAAGCCTTGGCATAACCGCTGCAGCTCTCAAACTTATACCGCAGCAGCGATTCGCGCACGTCCTTTTCGTAATAGAGCGGCGCTACACACTGGGCGACGAATTCAATTTTCTGCTTTCCAAAATCTTTGGTGTATGGCAGCATGCCCTCGCATCCGGGGCAGATCCGCACAGAGCCATTTTTGACAAACTTATGACAAAATGCGCATCTGGGCGGATAGAGCAAATCCAACAGAATCATCGGCTCTGCCCGCACTCTCCGCACATGCGCGCCCGCAGGCCGCTGTACCGTCTCCCCTGCCGGTTCTGGTCGATCATGCGGTCAGCGATCTCCGGCTCGCCCACGGCGATCAGAAGGGATTTGGCACGGGTTATGGCCGTGTAGAACACGCTGCGTGTCAGCAGCATGGGACCGGCTCTGCCGACGGACAGAATCACCGCCCGGTATTCGCTGCCTTGGGATTTGTGAACCGTCATGGCCCAGGCATGCTCCAGCTCATTGAGCTGCTCAAAGCCGTAAGTGGCGTATTTCCCGTCGTAGTCCACCACCAGGGATTCGGTGGCGCGGTCAATGCTGAGGATCTGACCCACGTCCCCGTTGAAGACACCCAGCCCACAGGTGAGCCCGCCCGGGGTCTTGAGCATGATATCATAATCGTTTCGGATTTGCATGACGCGGTCCCCTTCTCGGAAGATCACATCACCAAAGCTGTACTCGACTTTTTTCTCCTGCGGCGGATTCAGGACGGCCTGCAGCTTTGCGTTCAAGGCCACAGAGCCCAGCTCTCTCCGCCTTGTGGGCGTCAGCACCTGAATGTCCGAGGCGGGGATGCCCATTTTCTCCGGAAGCCGCTTGGCACAGAGCTCCACGATGGTCTCCACCGCCTTTTCGGGATCACTGCGCCGAAGGAAGAAGAAATCTCCCTGATTGCGCGTCAGCGGCGGGTGCTCGCCCCGGTTGATGGCGTGGGCGTAGGAGATAATCTGGCTCCCCGCTGACTGGCGGAAGATCTCGGTAAGGCGGATGGTCGGCACCTTCTCAGACCGGATCACATCTGCGAACATACATCCCGGTCCGACCGAGGGAAGCTGATCGGCGTCCCCAACCAATACCAATCGGCATTCCGGCGGAAGCGCCCGCAGCAGCGCGCTCATGAGGGAGATGTCCACCATGGAGCACTCGTCCAAAATTACGGCGTCGCACTCCAGAGGCTCCTCCTCATCGTGTCCGAAGACAACGCTCTGCCGGTCCTCGGAGATTCCAGCACCCAAAAGGCGGTGAATGGTCTGGGCGTTCTGGCCGGTGAGCTCACTCATACGCTTGGCGGCGCGTCCGGTAGGTGCCGCCAGCAGCGTCTCCAGCCGAAGAGACTCAAACAATGCCAGAATCGCCCGGATGGAGGTGGTTTTTCCGGTGCCGGGACCGCCGGTTATGGCGATCACTTGATGGCGGCAGGCCAGGGCGATGGCCTCCTTTTGCTGATCGGCCAGCTGAATCTCCAGCTGATTTTCGATTTTTGAAGCAATGGCGTCAAAATCCTGATCATATCGGTAGGTCTCCTCCGCCATCAAGAGCAGACGGCGAGACACCTCGCACTCGTCTTCATAGATTCTGGAGAGGTAGCACCCCTCTACGTTCGCCACCCGTTCACAGACGATGGCGCCCAAATTGATCTGCTCGTCGAGGCTCATATCCACCAGAGATTCCGGAACATTGATCAGCTGAGCAGTGGCGGCTGCAAGCTTGTTTCTTGGGATGAAGCAGTGCCCGTTTCGCGCATTGTAGCTGAGTTCAAACTCCGCTGCCGCTGCCACGCGCTCCGGACTGTCGCCGGCAAAACCGTGGTTGAGCGCCAGCGCATCGGCCTCTGCAAAGGTGGCGCCGATCAGGTCCGTTGCGAGGATGTAGGGATTTTCCTCCACCATACCCATGGCGCGGTCCCCGAAGTATTGATACATCCGAACAGCCACCACGGGTCGGATAGACGCGGCGGCCAGCAGCTCAATCAGTCTTCGAAGGCCTACCTGCTGCCGAAACTGTTTGGAAATCTCCTTTGCCTTCTGGGGAGAGATCCCCTTGATTTCCGCCAGCTTCTCCGGGTGAAACTCCAGTATGTTCAGCGTATCGTTGCCAAACCGGTTCACCAGCATGGACGCCGTGGCCGGGCCGATGCCCTTCACAGTGTGGCCGGAGAGATAGCGGAAAATGGCGTCGGCAGTCTCCGGCATGGTGCGTTCCACATATTCAGCCTTGAACTGATCCCCGTGGGCCGGATGTCGGACCCAGGTACCCACGGCGGTCATCAGTTCGCCGGGAGCAGGATACGGGATGCAGCCCAGTACGGTGGCCTGACTGCCGTCATCCACATCCATGCGCAGGATCGTATAGCCGTTCTCTTCGTTTTGGTATATGACAGAGGCAATGCTCCCGCTGAGCTCTGTCAGGTTTTCAGATTGCGGTTCCTCCACGGGTTCACTCCCTCTCAATGAATCGAATGTGTTCGCTCCGACACAGGTTCTGCGCCAAAGCACTGGCCTCAGGCGTGAGACCAAGATCGCGCACGATGATTTCGGCGCGCAGAATATGATTGTTTCGCATCCAAAGCAGATCCTTGAGCTGCGTTTCCAGCTCCGGTGCAGCGCCGTATGCTTCCACCACAACTTGAAGTCTGGTATTGGCACCGGGCGCAGCCGCGTGGAGCCTGTGCTTCAAAAGCAGAAGCAGGAACCCCAGCAGCAACGCAAGCAGCAGTGCGTAAATGAAACTCCACCACATGCTGATCCCTCCCGCGGCAATCTATGCCGGACGCAGGAAAGAGGTTACAGAACCGTTTTCAGAAACTGTCCGGTGAAGCTCTCTTCACAGGCGGCGCATTCCTCGGGCGTGCCGGAGAAGACCACATAGCCGCCCTGGTCGCCGCCCTCGGGGCCGAGATCGATGATATGATCGGCAACTTTGATGACGTGGAGATTGTGCTCGATGACCACCACGGTATTGCCCGCGTCGGTGAGCTTCATGAGCATTTCGGTCAAACGGTGGACGTCCGCAATGTGCAGGCCGGTGGTGGGCTCGTCCAGGACGTAAATGGTCTTTCCGGTGCTCTTGCGGCTGAGCTCGGTGGCAAGCTTGATTCGCTGTGCCTCGCCGCCGGAGAGCGTGGTGGCTGGCTGGCCCAGCTTGACATAGCCCAGTCCCACATCGTAGAGGGTCTGGAGCCGATCTCGGATCTTCTGCTGGTTCTGGAAGAACTCCAGCGCTTCCTCGATGGTCATGTCCAGCACTTCCGCGATGTTCTTGCCCTTGAAGCGCACTTCCAGAGTCTCGCGGTTGTAGCGGGAGCCGTGGCAAACTTCGCAGGGAACGTATACGTCCGGAAGGAAGTGCATCTCGATTTTCAGCAGACCGTCGCCGGCGCAGGCCTCGCAGCGTCCGCCGCGGACATTGAAGGAAAACCGTCCGGGGCCGTAGCCGCGCAATTTCGCGTCCTGGGTGGAGCTGAACAGATGCCGGATATCATCAAACAGACCGGTATAGGTGGCGGGGTTGGATCTGGGAGATCTTCCGATGGGGCTCTGGTCGATGGCGATGATTTTATCAACATACTCGATGCCGTCGATGCCGTCGCACTTGCCGGGTCTGGTTTTGGCCCGCTGGAGTTCAGCAGCCAGTTTTTTATAAAGGATCTCGTTGATCAGTGAAGACTTTCCGCTGCCGGAGACGCCGGTAACGCAGGTCATGACGCCCAGGGGAATGCTGACGTCGATATGCTTGAGGTTGTTGTGGCTGGCGCCGCGGATCAAAAGCGCGTGGCCGTTCCCCTTCCGGCGTTCTGTCGGAACCGGGATATAACGCTTTCCGGAGAGATACTGACCGGTGACAGAATCCTCGCAGGCGCAGATCTCCTCCGCTGTTCCCTGGGCTACCACTTTTCCACCGTGGATACCGGCTCCGGGGCCAATGTCAATGATGTGATCGGCAGCCCGCATGGTGTCCTCGTCGTGCTCCACGACGATCAGGGTATTGCCCAGATCCCGCAGGCGACAGAGGGTTTTCAGAAGCTTATCATTGTCCCGCTGGTGCAGGCCGATGCTGGGCTCGTCCAGGATATACACAACCCCCATCAGAGAGGAGCCGATCTGAGTGGCCAGTCGAATGCGCTGGCTCTCACCGCCGGAGAGCGTGGAGGCCGTGCGGGAGAGGGTCAGATACTGCAGACCCACGTCCTGCAGAAACTGCAGTCTCGCCCGCAGCTCGCGCAGTATGGCATCGGCAATCATGGCTTCCTTCTCAGAGAAAGCGACAGAGTTCAGGAAATTCAGTTCTTCCGTGATGGGAAGCTGGGTGAAGTCCGAAAGGTTCATGCCGCCCACCGTGACGGCCAGGACTTCCTTTTTCAGTCTGGCGCCGTTGCAGGTAGGGCATTCGATTTCCGCCATGCTGGCCTCCAGATCCGTGCGCATGCCGGGACTCTGGGACTCCCGATAGCGGCGCTCCAGATTGTTCACGATGCCCTCAAAGGGTCTGGTCAGTGTGCCGTTCCCGTGATCGCTTTCATAGCGAAGATTCAGCTTTTCATCCCCGGTACCGTAGAAAATCACGTCCTGGGCGGGCTTCGGAATCTCCCGAAAAGGCGTGGTGAGCTTGAAGCGATACTTTCTAGCGATCGCCTCGAAATACATCCGGCTGACGGTGTCCTCTTTTGGCTTGGCCCAGCCACTGGCCACGATGGCACCATCCATCAAAGAGAGGGACGGATTTGGGACAATGAGGCTGGGGTCCACCCGAAGCTGGGTACCGAGGCCGCTGCAGGTTGGGCATGCGCCGTAAGGATTGTTGAAGGAGAACATTCTCGGCGTGATCTCTTCAATGGAGATGCCGCAGTCCTCGCAGGCGTAATTCTGGCTGAACAGCAGCTCCTGCTGCAGATCGATCACATCCGCCAGTACGATGCCGCCGGAAAGGGCCGAGGCCGTTTCCACTGCGTCGGTGAGACGCCGGTTCATATCGGGTCGGATCACCAGACGATCGACCACGATCTCAATGTTGTGCTTGAGATTTTTGTCCAGCTTGATTTCTTCGGAGAGATCATAGATGCTGCCGTCCACCCGGACACGGACGTAACCGCTGCGGCGGGCATCCTCAAAAACCTTGGCGTACTCGCCCTTTCTGGCGCGAACCACAGGAGCCAAAATCTGTACCTTTGTGGCCTCCGGCAGTTCCTTGATCTGATCCACAATCTGATCCACAGTCTGCTGACGGATCTCCTTGCCGCAGTTGGGGCAGTGCGGAATGCCCACACGGGCCCACAGCAGACGCAAATAGTCGTAGATCTCCGTCACGGTGCCCACGGTAGAGCGCGGGTTGTGGCTGGTGGTCTTCTGGTCGATAGAGATGGCCGGGGACATGCCATCGATGGAGTCCACGTCCGGCTTGTCCATCTGACCGAGGAACATTCTCGCGTAAGACGAGAGACTTTCAATATAACGCCGCTGGCCTTCGGCAAAGATGGTGTCGAAGGCGAGGCTGGATTTACCCGACCCGGAAAGGCCGGTAATGACGACGAGTTGATCTCTCGGGATCTCGACGTCGATGTTTTTCAGGTTGTTTTCCCGTGCGCCTTTCACGGAGATACTGTCGCGCATCGTTTCCTCCTGGGTAAAGATTATTCTGTAATGAGGTCGGCAGTGCTGCCGCGGGTGATGTCAATGAGATTCTGTGGAGCCGTCTCCACCTGGGCGCCGATCTTCCCGGCGCTGACCAGAATGGTCTCCTGATTCAGGCAGGAGGCATCGAACACAGTTCCAAACTGCTTCTTCATGCCGATGGGAGAGCAGCCGCCGCGGACATAGCCGGTGAGTGGGGTCAACTCACTGACGTGGAGCATGGCGATGGACTTCTCCCCCACCGCCTTGGCCGCTTTCTTGAGATCCAGCTCCCCGCAAACCGGGATGACGAACACATAAGGCGTTTTGCTGGCCCCTCTGGCCACCAGGGTCTTAAACACCCGCTCCGGCGCTGCGCCGATCATTCCGGCAACGGTAAGACCATCCACGGCCTCATCCCCGTGGGGATAGCTGTGGGGCGTGTAGGGGATTTTTTTCTGCTCCAGAACGCGCATGACGTTGGTCTTGTCTGCGCCCTTCTTCGCCATGGAAATCATCTCCGATCAGCAGACATATGATAACAACTTATTATATCGGATTTCACAGCAGGATTCAAGAAGAAAGCGTAAACTTTTTAAATAAAGAAAAGACCATCGGCTAATCCATGCCAATGGTCTGATGAGGAGCGGATCTGTAAGCCGGGTTCTGTAATCGACAGCCATCTATCTAGGCGCACCGTTGCCGATGCGCTCCAGCCACCTCCTCGGGACGGCCGGGCCGGCCTCATGTCCCTCCACGGTGTTGCTCCGGATAGAGTTTACATCACCGAACTGTCTCCAGCCGGCGCGTGCGCTCTTACCGCACGTTTCCACCCTTGCCCAGCAGGAACTGCCGGGCGGTATCTCTCTGTTGCACTTGTCCGAGGGTCACCCCTGGCGGGCGTTACCCGTTATCCTTGCCCTGTGGAGCCCGGACTTTCCTCACGCGCAGCCTTTCGACTTGCGCCCGCGGCTGTCCGACCCGCTCGATTTGCTATTGTACGCATTTTTGCTCCATTCGTCAAGAGAAAAACCGGAGGAAATCACGCTTCCTCCGGCTTGCTGTAGAGACAGCCGCAGTATTCCTGCCGATAGAGACCATACTGCTTCGAGAGCTCAATGCTGCGCTTGTAGCCCTCCCGTTTCTTGAAATCCGAAGGCAGGAAGGGTACGCCGTATTTCTCTCCCAGGGCAGCGCCGATCTTGTTCAGGCGTTCTGCGTCCTTATGGGGAGAGACCGTCAGTGTGGTGCAGAACCACTCGAAGCCCTGCTCCTTGGCAAGCTTCGCGGTCTGCTCCAGACGAAGTCGAAAACAGACCGTGCACCGAGCGCCGCCCTCCGGTTCCTGCTCCAATCCCTTGACGGCAGCGTCGTAGGCTTCCCCGTCGTAGTCACACTCCAGGATTTTGACCTCAGTAGGAGTAGGAAGCTGCGCGATGATCCGACGCTGGTTTTCCAGTCGGAGGTCGTATTCCGCCCTTGGCTGGATGTTGGGGTTATAGTATAGTACCGTCACCTGAAAATGCGGTGTCAGTGCCTCCAGAACGTAACTGCTGCATGGGCCGCAGCAGCTCTGCAGCAGAAGGGTAGGCTTCTCCCCTTCCGGAATCGCTGCAACCACGGCATCCATTTTTTTCTGATAGTTTTCTTTCATCGATCCATATTAAAGCACGGAGTGTGAAGCGCTTGTCACTCCACACTCCATACTTCTCTCCAAACTGAATTACGCTTTCTTCCACTTGACACCCTGGGGGGTATCCTCCAGGATGATGCCCTGCGCCTTCAGCTCGTCGCGAATGCGGTCGGCCTCGGCCCAGTTCTTCTCCTTGCGGGCGGCCTGACGGGCGGCGATCTTCTCCTCGATTTCCTTGGCGAAATCGTCATCCTCACTGGCGGCCTCGAAGGGGATGCCCAGCACGTCGCAGAGCTCCAGGAAGATGGTGCGGCAGCCCTCGGCCAGCGCCTTGGTGGGATCGGAGGCCGGAGAGACGGCGGAGTTGATCTCGCGCACCATCTCAAAGATCACGGAAATGGCGTCGGCGGTGTTGAAGTCGTCATCCATGACAGCGTCGAACTTCTCACGATACTTGCCGAGGCTATCTACGAAAGCGGCGTCCTCAGCGGAAATCTCTCCGTCCCTGCCGTTCTGCACGAAGAAGTCCAGATTGTTCTTGGCGGTGCGCAGACGCTCCAGAGCGGCCTTGGCCTGCATGAGGATCTCGCCGGAGTAGTTCAGGGGGCTGCGGTAGTGGCTCATGAGCATGAACATGCGGATGCAGTCATAGCCATAGGCCTCTGCGGCCTCGCGGACGGTGAAGAAGTTGCCCAGGGACTTGGACATCTTCTTGTTGTCGATGTTGATGAAGCCGTTGTGGATCCAATAGTTGACGAACTTGCAGCCATTGGCGGCCTCGGACTGGGCAATCTCGTTCTCGTGGTGCGGGAAGGTCAGATCGCTGCCGCCGCAGTGGATGTCGATGGTCTTGCCCAGATAGCGGTTGGACATGGCGGAGCACTCGATGTGCCAGCCGGG
>CAMHPQ010000010.1 GCA_946187035.1 uncultured Clostridia bacterium
CATGCCGGCCACAGCCACGATGCAGCGGGCGGTCATGATGGGCTCCATGTTGTGCAGCAGACGATGGACGCCGGAGACGCCCACGTCATAGAGCCGCGTCACCTTGTTGCCGAGAGCCTCGGCAGTCAAAGCAGCCTCCTCCGCGATGGGCATATCGCTGGTGCCGCCGGTGGCGACGACGATGGTGCCGTCTCCGTCGGGCTCCGGCAATTCGCCCAGCAGGCCGATCCGTGCGAGGGCATTGTATTTGAGCGGGTGCACCTTCGAGATCTCGTCCGCGGTCTCCTGCGAGATGCGTGTGACCATGATGGTCTCCTGGCCCCGCTCCCGCATGGCGGACATGATGCGGATGATGTGCTCGGTGGTCTTCCCTGCGCCGTAGATCACCTCGGCCACGCCCTGTCTGAGCTCGCGGTGGTGGTCGATCTTCGCAAAGCCCAGATCCTGAAAGGGCTCCAGCTTCAGCTTCGTGACGGCGTCCTGGGGCGTGAGCTCTCCCCTGCTGACGGATTCCAATATTTCAATGATGCTTTTCTGACTCATGCAATTTCTCTCCCCTCACCGGCAGACCGTTTCCTCCTCCGGCATCTGCCGCATTCCGGGCGGCAGGGCCTCGGCAAATTCGCTTTTGCTGTCAAAGGCAGTCAGGTTCCCCGCCTCCCAATGGTTCACGCGCCATTATCTTAACATGTGGTTCCAAAATATGCAAGCAGAGGAGCAGGCTCCCCTGTTACGGAGAAGAAGTGGGCTCTAAGGGCCCTTCTTCGGCGGATTCTTCCGCAAGAAAAACAGCGCCGGGAGCCAATCCTCCCCATTCCATAGTTTCCAGCAGGGACATCCAGGCGGATGCTCCGGCTGGTATTGTTTTGCGCGCACAGCGCCTGAAGACTGCCCATTCCGGATGGTTTTTCTGCCCTTTCGGAGCGACCCTGAAAAACCACTTGCACTCCGCATTTCAATGTGTTATACTCCCCGCGGTGATAAGCATCGAAAGCGAGGCAATATCATGACTTTTACGAAATCCGAGCAGAGCGATCTGCTGGACTGCCTGCTGAGGCTGGGCGACCTGCTGCTGGACGCCGGGGCGGAGATCAGCCGCGCGGAGGACACCCTCTCCCGCATGGGCGCGGCCTACGGCGCCATGCGCACGGACGTGTTCGTGATCACCTCCATGATCAGCATGACCATGGAGTTTCCGAACTGCGAGGCCGTCACGGAGACGCGGCGCATCCGCTCCGACGGACAGCCAGATTTTTACCGATTGGAAAAGCTCAATCATCTCAGCCGCAGCTGCTGCGCCGCCCCCCTGCCGCTGCAGGAGCTGCACGAGGCGCTGGACGGCATCGCAGCCGGGAAAAAGCCCTTCTCCGCAAAGCTGATCGGCAGCGTTCTGGCCGCCGGGGCCTTCGCGGTATTTTTCGGCGGCACGGTTCCGGACGCTCTGGTGTCTGCGGTGTTCGCCGTGGCGATCTGCCTGCTGCAGGAACGCCTCAGCCGGACGGACGTGAAGCCCGTGGGCGAGAATCTGATCATCTCCCTGCTGATCGGCCTGGGCGTCGGCATTGTCACCGCCCTGGTCGGCTCCCTGCACATGGACATGATTCTCATCGGGGACATCATGCTGCTGATCCCGGGTCTGGCCATGACCAACGCCGTCAGGAACATGCTGGTGGGCAACACGATCTCCGGCGTGGTCAGACTTGCCGAGAGCCTCATGTGGGCGGCTGCCCTGGCCGGCGGCATCATGGTGGCTTTGACCATCGTGAATTATCTGCACTGAAAGGAGCGCCCGCATGTCGATTTTGATTCAACTTCTCACGGCGTTCCTGGGCTCTCTGGGATTCGCCCTCTTGTTCGGTGTCCGGAAGCGGCACCTGCTTCCGGCGGCTCTGGGCGGCATGCTGTCCTGGGGCGTCTATCTGGCCATGGATCTCTGGCTGGGGATGAATTTCCTCTCCTGCCTCGCGGCCTCGGTGTTTGCCGTGGGCTACGCGGAGCTCATGGCGCGGGTCCGGAAGATTCCTGCCCTGCTGCTCACTGTGCCCGCCATCATCCCACTGGTGCCCGGAGCCACCCTCTACTACGCCATGAGCGAGGCGGTTCACGGGGATCTGGCTCAGGCCCGGGCCTTCGGGTCGCAGACGCTGGTCTCCGCTCTCGCCATCGCGGGCGGCATCAGCTTTGCCATCGTGTTCCGGGAGCTCCAGACCAAGCGGTGAGCGCCGTCTTCATCAAATCTTAAGCATTTATCAAATTGTTTCTTAATGCCTTTTTCTGCTACAATGCAGGCAGAAGGAGGAAGGAGGTCATATCCCATGCATTTTCTTCAGATCCTTTCCATTCTGATCGCGGGGCTGTTCTTTCTCTGCTACAGCTATCAGTTTCTGTACATTCCCGCCGCCTTCTGGCGGAGGAAAAAAGAAACCGCAGCCCCGAGGCTGCATAAATTCGCAGTACTGATCTGCGCGAGAAACGAGTCCGCCGTCATTGCCGATCTGATCGACAGTCTGAAAGACCAGACCTACCCCTCCTCCCTGACGGAAGTCTTCGTCCTGGCGGACAACTGCACCGACCACACCGCAGAGATCGCAAGAAATCACGGGGCCACGGTCTATGAGCGGTTCAACCAGACCCTGGTGGGAAAGGGCTACGCTCTGCAGGAGCTTCTGGAGCACATCCGTGCGGACCGGCCCGCAGGCTTTGACGGCTACTTCGTCTTCGACGCGGACAATGTGCTGGCTCCCGACTACATCGAGCGGATGAACGAGACCTTCTCCCAGGGATACGAGGCCGTGACCAGCTACCGAAATTCCAAAAATTACGGTGACAACTGGATCAGCGCAGGCTACGCCCTGTGGTTCCTGCGGGAGTCTCAGTACTTAAACCGGGCAAGAATGAAGCTCGGCACCAGCTGCGCCGTGGGCGGCACGGGCTTTCTGTTCAGCCGGAAGCTGGTGGAGGAAATGGGCGGCTGGCCCTTCCACCTGCTGACGGAGGACATCGAATTCACCGTCCACCACGTCCTCAAGGGCGTGACCATCGGCTACTGCGAAAAGGCGGAGCTCTTCGACGAGCAGCCCACGGATTTCCGCCAGTCCTGGAGACAGCGTACCCGCTGGACCAAGGGCTATCTGCAGGTTTTCTCACACTACGGAAAGGATCTGCTGCGGAACATGTTCCGGGGCAGCTTCGCCGCCTTCGATATGGGCATGAACATCATGCCGGCCTTCTTCCTCAGCGCGGCGGGACTCTTCGTGGAGCTGACGGCGCTGGTGCTGTCTCTCTTGAATGGCGGCGGGCTTTCGGAAGTCGCCGTGAGCATTCTGGAGATCTTCGGCAGCATGTGCTCTGTGCTGTTCATCCTCGGCGGTATCACCACCGTCACCGAGTGGAAGCGCATCCGCGCCACCACCTGGGAGAAGATCTGGGCGGTGTTCACCTTCCCGCTGTTTATGGCCACCTATCTGCCCATCTCCCTGTGCGCGGTCTTTGCCAAGCCGGAGTGGAAGCCCATCGAGCACAAGGTCTCCGCCAAGCGGCTGACCCGCCCCGCGGCGTAACAAAAAAACAATCTTCGGACGGCCCCGTGACATTCCGTAGGGCGGGCTGCTTGCGCCCGCCGCGTCAGAATTGCTGCGTGCTGAAAAAGGAGAACAACCATGTACAACATCCTGGTCTGCGATGACGAGAAGGACATCGTCTCGGCACTGAAAATCTATCTGAGCAGCGGCGACTATCAGGTATTTGAAGCCTTCAACGGCCGCGAAGCCCTGCAGGTGCTCTCCAGAGAGGACATCCATCTGGTGCTGCTGGACATCATGATGCCCGGCATGGACGGCATCGAGACCCTCACGAGACTGCGGGAGACCTCCAACGTGCCGGTGATCCTGCTGACCGCCAAGAGCGAGGACACCGACAAGGTGCTGGGCCTGGACGTGGGGGCGGACGACTACATCACCAAGCCCTTCAACCCCGTGGAGGTCCTCGCCAGAGTGAAATCCCAGCTCCGGCGGTATCTCCAGCTGGGCGGCGGAAAGGTGCAGCCCAAGACCCTGCGCATCGGCGGCGTGGAGCTGGACGACGGCGCCAAAACCGTCACCGTGGACGGGGAAGCGGTGAGTCTCACGCCGAAGGAATATGACATACTCCGACTCCTGATGCAGCACCCGGGGCAGGTGTTCTCCCCCAAGGAGATCTACCGCGCCGTCTGGGAGGAGCTGCCCTTAAACGCCGACAACGCCATCGCCGTACACATCCGTCACATCCGCGAGAAGATTGAGATCGACCCCGCCGACCCCCGCTATCTGCAGGTGGTCTGGGGCAAGGGCTACAAGATGGTTCCGCAGAAAGGAGATCGATGATGGACTGGAAAAACAAACTCTGGGTGCGCATTCTCGCGATCATCGTCTTTTTGCTGATGCTCGTGGGCGCAGCTCTCAGCGCAGCGGGCATCTGGATCTGTCTGGAGACGAAGGTCTATGCCGACGGCGGCACCTACCTCCGCCACGCGGCGCTGGACTACCTCGCACCGATGATGGACAGCGACGTGGAGATGTACTACTACGACAGCCAGAACAATTACGAGCATTACGGCAAGGAGCATTGGGAGAGCGTCTTCTCCGCTGAAAACACCAACTACTTCTTTCAATTAAAGGACGCTGACGGCAAGGTGGTGCTCTCCAGCCCCACGCGAGACAGCCAGTTTCACTCCAGCGGCACCCTCTACATGACGCCGAAGGAGTCTTCCGTCCTGGAAGAGGACTTCACCTCCGCCGCCCAGAGACAGGTGCGGGTGGAGAAGCTTTACGACAGCGAATATCACATCCTGAACATCAACGAATGGGAGGAGTCCGGCCCCAACAACGCCACGGTCTACAAGCTCCAGGTGGAATACAGCGACGAGGCGCCCATGACCATCGAGCGCTACATCGCCAAGGACCTCACCGCCAAGGACTTCACCGCCTTCGCGCTGCGCTGGGTGGATCGGCTGATCCATATGCGAAACGCCCTGCCCTGGATGCTGGGCGTCTGCTCCGTCCTCGCCCTGGCGGCATTGATCTTCCTGCTGATTATCTCCGCAAAACAGAAAGCCGGCTGGTTCGATAAGATCCCGCTGGATCTGCTGGCGGTGATCTATGTGGGGCTCGTGGGCGTCACCTTCGCGATATTCGAGGAGCTCTACTTCGAGGACTGGATCATGGCCGTCTGCCTGCTGCTGGCAGCGGTGGTGTGGGTCTATCTGATCCTCCGGTTCTTCATCAGCGTGGGCATCCGCGCGAGGGAAGGCACCCTCTGGAAAAACAATATCACCTACCACGTCCTGAAACTGCTGGGCCGGTTCTGCAAGTGGTTCTGGGGCATTCTCAAGGACCTCATCGGCTCGATTCCCCTGTTCTGGCGGACGGCGCTGGTCTGGATCGCCCTCTCCCTGGTGGAGTTCATCTGCCTTGGCATGTTTGGCAGCATCGGTTCGCTGTTCTTCTGCTGGTTTCTCGAGAAGCTGATCCTGACGCCGCTGCTGTTCTTCGCGGTGATCAGCATGCAGCGGCTCCAGAAGGGCGCCAAGCGCATCGCGGAGCAGGGTCCCGGGGAGCCGGTGGATCTGACGCACATGTACGGCCCCTTCCAGGAGCACGGCGAGTATCTCAACCACATCTCCGACGGCCTCCAGAACGCGGTGCAGGAGCAGGTGAAGTCCGAGCGGATGAAGGCGGAGCTGATCACCAACGTCTCCCACGACATCAAGACCCCCCTGACCAGCATCGTGAACTACGTGGATCTGCTGCAGAATGAGGAGCTGAACAACGAGCGCGCAGCGGAATATGTGGATGTCCTCTCAAGACAGTCGGCAAGGCTCAAGAAGCTGACGGAGGATCTGGTGGAGGCTTCCAAGGCCAGCACCGGGAACATGGCCGTGAATCCGGCTCCCACGGACCTGAACGTGCTGCTGGGTCAGGCGGCGGGCGAGTTTGCGGACCGCTTCCGGGAAAAGGGACTGGAGCTGGTGCTCTCCACCGATGCATCCCAGCCGGTGATTCGGGCCGACGGACAGCTGCTGTGGCGGGTGTTCTCCAACCTGATGACCAACATCTGCAAGTACGCCATGCCCGGCACCCGAGTCTATCTCTCCACCAATGTGCAAAACGGCACCGCCGCCGTCACCTTCCGGAACATCTCCGCCGAGCCCTTGGAGAAATCCGGCGCAGAGCTCAGCGAGCGGTTTGTCCGTGGGGACGCCTCCCGCACCGGCGGCGAGGGCAGTGGTCTGGGCCTCAGCATCGCCAAGAGTCTCACGGAGCTCCAGGGCGGCGCATTCCAGATCACCGTTGACGGCGACCTCTTCAAAGCCGAACTCCGATTCCCCACCGAAAGCTGAAAACCTTTATTCAAAAAGACAGAGACGCTTTTTCAGGCGCCTCTGTCTGGTATTTGTCGCTTCCTCTCTCCTTCAACTGTTTTCTTTTCCCATGCAACCTTTTTGCGGTTTGAATCGTATGTTAGGTGAAAGGGCCTTTTCGAGATCATAAGGAGCAGCGTATGAGACTGACAACAGAAGAAGCATATCGTGCCCACGCGGACGCGGTGTTTGCCGCGGCATTCAGCGTGTGCCGCTCCAGAGCCGATGCCGACGACGTGGTGCAGGACACCTTCCTGCGGTATCTGACGAAGCCGAAGGAGTTTGAATCTGCGGCGCATCTGAAGGCGTGGCTGCTGCGGGTGGCCATCAACCGGGCCACAGATCTGACCCGCTCCCGCTGGCGGGATCACCTCAGCTGGGAGGAAGAGATCGCAGCCCTCCCCTTTGAGGCGCCGGAGGACCAGCGTCTGATGGACGCAGTGCTGCAGCTGAAGGAGCAAGACCGCATCGTGGTGCATCTCTACTACTTCGAGGGCTACTCGGTCAAGGAGATCGCCCAGCTGATCCAGCGGCGGGAGGGCACCGTGAAAAGCCGTCTCAGCCGCGCACGCGCTGCTTTGAAAACCATGCTGAAGGAGGAATGGAACGATGACGAACCATGAACGCTATCAGAGGGCATTTTCCACGCTTCACGCCTCCGAGGCCCATTGGACGGAGGAACCCAACATGAAACCCGCAAGAAAACGTTATATGCCCAAGGCTTTGGCCATCTGCGCCGTGGTGGCGCTGGTGATCGCTTTGGCGGGGATTGCCTACGCCTCCAACGTGGGCGGCATCCAGAGGACGGTACAGCTCTGGTTCCACGGCGACCAGACCGACGCGGTGCTGGACATCCAGGACGGCTCCTACACCGTCTCCTATAAGGACGAAAACGGCGAGACCCACCAGCAGTCCGGCGGCGGCGTGGCCTTTGACATGTTCGGCAGAGAGCGGCCGGTCACCGAGGAGGAGATCCTGGCGCACCTGGACATGCCGGAGGTGGAGTATGAGGACGACGGCAGGATCATGGTCTACTACCACAACCAGAGCATCGACATCACCGACAAGTTTGATGATGACGGCATCTGCTACGTCCAGCTGAAGGACGGCGAGAAGACCCTGTATCTGACCGTCAAATACCAGAACGGTTACAGCGTCAGCGAAACCCGCTTTCCCAGCCCATGGGAGTTCAACTGAATCATCCCCAAAAACCAAAACGGACGCCCGACGGCGTCCGTTTTCGTTGTTATGGAGTTAGTAGTGATACACGCCGCCGCCGATGAATTCCCGCAGCAGGCTGTCGGGAGAGAGCAGCGCGGGGTCCACATCCTCGAACCGCTCCAAAGCCGGGAGGATGCTGCGGATCTCCTGATACCGCTCCGCCCCCTCGGGGACAGTCTCGAGCAGGGGCTCGGCGTAGTGCTTCAGGAGCGACACCTCACTGGGGAAGGCGGTGTCGAACTTGATGTCCGCCCGCTCCTTGAAGGGCGAGATGTACTTCTTCTCTCCCCGGCGGACGTTGGCCCACATGTCCAGAGTTCCGGCGGCGTCGGTGCCGCGGAAGTTGTTGTCCCGGACGATCCGGCGCATCAGGCGCATCCAGGTGCCCTTGAAGATCATCTTCCCTTCCTCGTCCACCACGTTGGAGCGGGCGGAGATGTACATTCTCAGGGCCTCCGGGCAGTGGGCGGCGATGTCGTCGTTCAGGGCGTGGATGCCCTCGCAGACCACCACCTCGTTGTCCTTTAAGCGCATGGCCTTGCCGATGGGGCCGGCCTGAATCCGGGTGGCGAAGTTGTAGATGGGCTGGTGGATGGTCTTCCCCGCCGCCAGCAGGCGCAGATGCTCGCCCAGCAGATCCAGATCCAGACAGGCGGGCGACTCCAGATCGTCCTTGCCGTCGGGCGTCTTGGGGCTGGTTTTGGGGTTGTAGGTCTTGTAGTAGTTGTCCATGGAGAGGCTCTGGCTGTGGATGCCGTGCTCCGCCAGGGCCTCGGCGATCTTCATGGCCGTGGTGGTCTTTCCGCTGCCGCTGGGGCCGGAGAGCAGCACGATGGGGCACCGCTCCGCCTGCTTGGCGATGATTTTGGCGGCCCGCTGGACTTTTTCGGCATACTGCCGGTCACATTCATCCAGAAATGCCTTGGGATCAGCGCGCAGGGCCTCGTTAATTTCTGTCAGCTTATAGCTCATGATTCGTCCTCCCTGTACCAGTCTACGATCTCCTGCTTTCGCTCGCAGAGCTCGTCGATTTTTTCAATATACTCCTTGGGATACTTGGGGCAGAAGCTGCGCTTGATGACGCCGCCGGGGGCCACCAGCTTGGTGCTGGCGCCGCCGCCGATGGCGAGGATGCTGCAGAGCTCCTCCATGATGCAGACGTTGTACAGACTCTCGCTGCCGGGCTGGGCCCAGCCCACGTTTTCAAAGCCGCCGGACATGAATTTCTGCCGGTAGAGATAGTAGGGTGCGTAGCCGAAATCCGGCAGCTGCTCCATGGCGTAGTCCAGCATCTGGCCCACCGCAGCGGCATCCGGCAGCGGCGCCTGGTTTTCAGCCAGAGAACTGCCGCGCTTTTTCGACAGCGTGTGGACGGTGACGTTCTCCGGGGCCAGGGTCAGCACCTGATCGATGGTCTTTTGGAAGGTCTCCACGTCGTCGCCGGGGAGCCCCGCGATCAGATCCATGTTCACCGTGAAGCCGCCCACCTGCCGCACCAGCGCCAGGGCGTTGCGGATGTCCTCGGCGGTGTGACGGCGTCCGATGCACTCCAGCACCCGGTCACTCATGGTCTGGGGATTTACGCTGACGCGGCCCACGTTGTGCTTTCTGAGGGTCTGGAGCTTTTCCAATGTAATCGTGTCCGGGCGGCCCGCCTCCACGGTGATCTCCCGGAGGTGGGAGCAGTCCAGCTCCGACTCGATCTGCGTGAACAGGAGGTCCAGCTGCTCCGCCGAGAGGGTGGTGGGGGTACCGCCGCCCATGTAGATCGACACCACATGGAGCCCGACGGCGCGGATGGCCTCAGCCTCGGCGTGGAGTTCCTTCAGCAGTGCCTGGAAGAAGGGCTCGATCAGGGCCATGCTCTTCTCCACGCTCTGGCTCACGAAGCTGCAGTAGTCGCAGCGGGTGGGACAGAACGGAACGCCAATGTAGAGGCAGACATCCTTCTCCCCCAGGGTTTTGGCGGTGCGGAGGGTCATGTCCGCCGTTTTCAGACAGAGGCCCGTGCGCTCCTTGGAGACGTCGTATTCCTCCCGGAACACTTTCAAGGCCTCGGGAACGCTCTTCCCCTCCCGCAGAAGCTTTTCCATGAGCTTTCCCGGCCGCACGCCGGTGAGCGCGCCCCAGACGGGCTTCGGGACGCCGCCGTCCAATGCCGCCCGGTAGAAGGCCAGCTTCACGATCTGAGACAGCTTGCTGTTTTTCACCAGACTGTCCGTGAAGGTGGACACCGGAACAAAGGCGCCGCCGCCGCTGATCTTGCCATTGAGACGCATCCGGCAGGTGGCTCTGGCCTGGGTGTCCCCCACCAGCAGGGCGATCTTCACATAATCGTCGTCCTCCCCCTGGGGCGTGGTGGGATATTCGGGCCGCTCGTCGGGAAACAGCGTCAGGAGCATCTGCTCGGCGGCATAGCGGAAATTGTGATCGACCAGATAGAGCTTCATGGGGCACCCTCGTTTTCAAGTGATAATATGTATATATTATCAGCATTTATGCCATTTGTCCAGCAATCGCATACAACGAAATCCCCCGGCAAACGTCGGGGGATTGTTGTATTATTCTGCTTTGGGTGCGCCGTCCCCGCCGGAGGGTCTTCTTCTGCGGCGGCTGCGGCGTTTTTTCGGCGCTTCGCCCTCAGCCTTGGGCTGCTGGGGCTGGGCCTTTTGCTCCTGCCTGGGCTTCTGCTCAGCCTTGGGCTTGCCTCTCCCCTGCTGGCGGGGCTTGCCGCTCTGCTCCTTCTGGTTGGGCTTGGGTGCCTCGGCCTTCTTCTCCGGATTGGGCTGGGCCTGGGCGGGCTTTTTGCTGCCTCTGGACCGGCGGTTCCGGCGTTTCTTCTGGCCCTCGCCCTCCGCGGGCTTCTGGGACTTTGCTTCGTCGTAATTCTCCTCCGGGAGGATCTGCGTGATCTCCCAGGGATCCTCCTCCGGCTCCGGCGCATCGTGCTTCGGCTTGGGCCGATCCTTCAAAAGCTGGGGCAGCGGCTCGCCGGGCTTGGGTCTGCCGCCGGGAATCACGGCAATCTCGTCGGCGTAGTAATTTTTGACCACCGCGTCGCCGTCGCCGTCCAGACGCACCTTCACCGTGGAGCGCAGCACATTCACGCCGCTGACCACGCCGTAGCCCGCCGGGGTCTCCACAAAGGCGCCGTTTTTCGGCACGGCCTTCACCAGATCCTCATAGGCCTCCTGCTCATACCGGAGGCAGCACATAAGTCTGCCGCAGGCGCCGGAGATCTTGGTGGGGTTCAGACTCATATTCTGCACCTTCGCCATCTTGGTGGAGACGGGGTGGAAATCGTTCAAAAAGGCGTTGCAGCAGTAGGGTCTGCCGCAGATGCCGATGCCGCCCAGCATCTTGGCCTCGTCCCGGACGCCGATCTGCCGCAGCTCGATGCGGGTGCGGAACTCCGAGGCCAGATCCTTCACCAACTCGCGGAAGTCCACACGCCCGTCGGAGGTGAAGAAGAACAGGATCTTGTTGCCCTCGAAGCTGTACTCCGCGTCCACCAGCTTCATGTCCAGCTTGTGTTCCTCGATCTTCCGGCGGCAGATGGCCATGGCGTCCTGCTCCCGCTGGGCGTTGATCTCCACGATGCGGTCGTCATTGGGCGTAGCAACGCGGATCATGCGGCGCAGGGGCTGCACGACCTTGTCGTCCGGAACCTCGTGGTTGGGCTCGATGACCTCGGCATATTCCATGCCCTTGGCGGTGTCAACAATCACATGCTGACCCTGCTGGACGGTCATGCCGTCGGGCGAGAAGTAATACTGCTTCCCGCGGCCCTTGAATTTTACGGTGATAACTTCAGCCAAAAGAAACCCTCAATTCTCAATTATGATCGCTGGGCACGGAGAGCAGCCCCATCAGGTGCTTCACGCTCACGTTGGCGCGCAGATACTCCAGTGCCTGTTCCATCCGGCGGGTCTGGCCCAGGGCCTCCGCCTCGCTGAGCTGCGGCAGGATGTTCTCCCCGCCCAGCTTGTCTGTCAGGAGCACCAGCGCAGCCTGCAGAAAGGCCAGCACCGACTCCTTGTCGTCATTTTCGTGATCCCGGCACCAGCGCAGCCGCGGCGTCAGGTTTTTTTCACTGCAGGCGGAGAGATAGTCCTCCGCATCCCGCAGCGCGGATTCCGGCGGTCTCTCCGGCTCCGTGTTCCGCCGGAGCAGCTCGCATCTGGAGCGCACCGTGGGCAGCAGCTGGGCGGGATTGCTCACCGCCAGGAGGAAGGACGCAGACTTCGGCGGCTCCTCCAGCAGCTTCAGAAACGCGTTCTGTGCGTTGAGATTCATGGTGTCGGCGCTGCGGAGGATGTAGACCTTCCGCGCCGCCTCCGTGGGCATGATGTAGGCGTCCGCCAGAATGGCGCGGATCTGGCCCACCTTGATCTCTCTCCGGTGCTCCTTCACCTCCGGGTCCACCCAGACCACGTCCGGGTGCACGCCGCGCAGCACCTTCCGGCAGGATCTGCACTGCAGGCAGGGACGCGCCCCCTCGGATTCACAGAGCATGGCGGCTGCCAGATGAATGCTCTCCGTCTCCCGCTCCTCGGGAGAGGCCGCGGAAAGGATATACGCATGGGACACCGCCTGTCCCGGCTGAAACGAGATCATCTGCGCACTTCCTTCCCAAAAGTATAAGCTGACAGTATATTTTACCCTGAAAGCAACGATTCGTCAACAGGTTTCTTTGGCAGCCAGGATTTCACATTTCAGCGGTAAATTGGAGTTTAGCGATCAGTGTGGAGTTAGGAGTGTGGAGTGTGGAGTTTCGATTAGATTTACATTTCAGCGATCAATTGGAGTTTATAGGGCTGTTCTTTGCACCAAACTTAAAGAGTGTCATTGCGAACCGTCGCGCACGACGGTGTGGCAATCCGCATCCCCCGGCGGCGGAGTCGAAACTTACAGAACGTTGAGACAATACGGATTCGCCCAACACTTCGCAAAGAATTCGTCTGTATCGCAAGCCAACGGATTGCCACAGGTCTGCGGACTGGTTCGCAATGACACCATTTTAGATTGGTGGTCATTCCACATCCTGCCTCGCAACTCCCTGATAAACTATGATTTGCCGTGTGCCGCACATATTGTCATTCCACCCGCCGCGTGGTAAAATGGTTTGAATCATTAAGGGAGCAATTTGCCATGAGGAAACAAAATCGAGACCCGGCGGTGGAGCTGGCGCGGATCCTGGGCTGCCTGATCGTGATCGGCTGCCACTGCCATCTGCCCTACGCCGGAGAGAGCGGCATGGACGCCGGGCGGGCCTATCTCACCTGCCTCTTTGCCGACGGCGTGGCGGTGTTCTGGCTGATCATGGGTTTTTATTATTTCAGCGGCAGCGCGGACTACGGCACCAGGCTCAAACGCATGTGGAAAAAAATCTGCGTCCCCATGCTGCTGGCGGGCTTTCTGAGCTTCTTCACCGAAGGCTGGCTGAACCACGGTCTCAGCTGGAGAGAGAGCCTGCTCCTCCCCGCCGGGGCCTGGCTGGAGCTTCTGGAAAAGCTGATCCGGTGGGAGAATCCCTTCCGCGCCGACGGGCCCCTGTGGTATCTGATGATCTACATTCCGCTGGTGTTCTGCTATCCGCTGCTGAAGGGCTTTGCAGACTGGCTGGAGGAAAAACCGAATCGCAAGCTGCGCACCTTTCTGCTCTTTGCCGCCCTTCTGCTGGTGAATGACTTTACCGACAATCAGCTGTTCTCCTTCTCTCAGCACTCCATCGGCGGTCTGGTGCCGGCGGCGATGCTGATGCTCTGCGGATCCTGCTTCCTGTCCTTCCGGGACCGTTTTCGTGGGAAGCTCTGGCTGCTGCTGAGCCCCATCATTTTCCTTCTGGCAAATGGGCTGCGGCTGTGGATTTTGCTCCGGCGGGGCGGCAGCGACTGGATCCTCTACTGGTTTTCCCTGTTCGGATTGCTGAACGCCTGTCTATTGGTGATCTTCTGCCAGAATCTGCGGTTTTCGGAGCGTTCCGGCCAGATGGTGAACCGGATCGCCTCCTACACCTTCCCCGTCTATCTCCTTCACATCCTGGTAAAAAACCTGCTGGTACGGCAGGGCTTCACCGCCGCTCTGGAGCAGAAGCTCGCTGTTTTGCCTCTGAGCGCCGTGTGGTACGCGGTGATCCTGGTGGCGGTGGTGTTTCTCCTCACATTGCTGCTCTGCGTCATTCTGCGAACGCTGAAAAACCGGATTTTCAGAAACGCATAAAAAGCTCCGCTCGGATCGCTCCGGGCGGAGAATTCTTTTCTAATCTTGCGGGTCTTCCCGTCTCTATGGTCATTGAAACACAATTCGCGGTTTTTCGCAAGGGGCCAAATGCTGGTAATGCTTAAAACATGCCTCTGCGCTGCATGGCGGTGAGATAGGGGTTGTAGCGCCGCTCGAACTCCAGGGTGGAAAACTCCATGTGGCCGGGATAGACCTCATAGTCCCCCTCCAGCTTGGCCAGACGGGCGAGACTGCGGAGCTCCTGCTCCATGTCGCCGCCGGGGAAGTCCGTTCTGCCGCAGGAGCCGCGGAACAGGGTGTCGCCGGTGAAGAGGGCGTTTTCGATCACATAGGTCAGACCGCCGGGGGTGTGACCCGGGGTCTCCATGACCCGGAAGGTCAGGCCGTCCACCTTGACCTCGCTGCCCTCGTGGAGCATGATGCTGCCCTCGGGAGGGGAATAGGCAAAGGCGTCGGAGCCCACGGCGTTCCCGGCGTCGGCCTCGTGCATATACACCGGGGCGCCGGTCTCCTCGTGGATGGCGTCCACCGCGCCCACATGGTCATAGTGACCGTGGGTCAGGAGGATGGCCTTGCAGGTCAGGTGGTTGTCCTCCAGATAGTACAGGATCGTGTTGCTCTCGTCGCCGGGGTCGATGACCGCGCAGCCGAGGGTGTCCTCATCCGCGACGATGTAGCAGTTGGTCATCAGATGGCCGACGGGGATACATTTGATGTGCATATTCGTTCCTCCTGCTGTTACAGTTCCTTCGTATCCAGAAGGATGGTCACGGGGCCGTCGTTCTCCGAGGCCACCTGCATGTAGGCGCCGAACTCCCCGGTCTCCACATGGAAGCCCCGGTTCCGGCACTCCTGAATCACCAGCTCATAGAGCGGGATGGCGGTGTCGGGCCGCGCGGCCTTCACAAACCCCGGGCGGCGGGACTTGCAGTCGGCGTACAGGGTGAACTGGCTCACGATCAGCAGCTCCGCCCCGGCGTCCATGGGGTTCACGTTCATCTTGCCGGCCTCGTCCTCAAAAACGCGCAGGCCGCAGAGCTTGTCGGCGATGCGCTTTGCCTCGGCCTCAGTGTCCTCCACGTGGACGCCCAGAAGCACCAGAAAGCCCTTGCCGATGCTGCCCTTCACAGTTCCGTCGATGGTGACGCTGGCGGAGTTGACACGGGTGACGACTGCTCTCATTTCGGATTTCCTTTCTCATCAAAATGGGCCTTGGCCTCCGCCGAGCCCACACGGGCCACGCGGATGACCCCGTGGACGCCGCTGAGCCGGTTGATGATCAGCCGGAGCTCGGAGAGGGTGTGTACCTCCACCGTGAT
The DNA here is from genome assembly GCA_946187035.1 of uncultured Clostridia bacterium. Taxonomy (GTDB): domain Bacteria; phylum Bacillota; class Clostridia; order Oscillospirales; family Oscillospiraceae; genus CAG-103. Next base: position 15,181 of record CAMHPQ010000010.1, read on the forward strand.
GTTGACGGTGGAGCGGTTGTTGTCCACGTCTCTGGCGCTGAGATTGCGCACCTTGGCGTTGAGGGAGTTGAGCACCGTGGCCACGTCCATGACCAGGCCGGAGCGCTGGACGCTCAGCAGCAGCAGCGTGGTGGAATACTCGTCGGTGGTGCGCTCTGCCCAGCCGACGCGAATCCAGCGGCCCCGGTTCTCCTCGGGGCTGTTGAGATAGTTCTCGCAGTCCTTCCGGTGGATGGAGACGCCGGCGCCTCTGGTGATGAAGCCGATGACGTCGTCTCCCGGAACCGGGGTGCAGCAGCGGGAGAACTTGATGAGGCAGTTGTCCAGTCCCTCCACCAGGATGCCGTGGACGGCGTGGTGCTCCCGCTTGTTGCGCCGCTCGGCCTGCTCCTCGATCTTGTCCAGCGCGGTCTTCTGCTCCGTGGCCTGAGACCGCTGCAGCTCGTCCTTGATCCGGTTGACGGTTCTGGTGGCGGTGATGCCGCCGTAGCCGATGGCGGCGTAGAGGTCGTCCACATGGGGGAAGGCCAGCCGCTTGAGAATCTGCGGCAAAATCTCGTCGGTGTAGATGTCCGCCGGAGCGATGCCGGCCTGGCGCAGCTCCCGCTCAAACATCTCCTTGCCGTGGAGGACGTTCTCCTCCCGCCGCTCCTTTTTCAGCCACTGCTTGATCTTGGTTCTGGCGGAGCCGCTCTTGGCCAGCTGGAGCCAGTCGCGGCTGGGGCCGGGTGCGCTCTTGCTGGTGCGGATCTCCACAATATCGCCGTTGTGGAGGGAATAGTCGAAGTTCACGATGCGCCCATTGACCTTGGCGCCCACCATGGAGTTGCCCACGCCGGAATGGATGCTGTAGGCAAAATCGATGGGCGTGGCCCCGGCGGGCAGAGAGATCACGTCGCCCTTCGGCGAGAACACAAACACCTCGTCGGCAAACATGTCGATCTTCAGGTTGTGGAAGAAGTCCTGGGCGTCGCTCTCCTGCTGGGTCTCCAGCAGACGGCGGACCCAGGCGAATTTCTCCTCGTCCCCGGGCTTGACGCCGTTTTCGCCGGACTTATACTTCCAGTGAGCCGCCACGCCGTACTCCGCCGAGAGGTGCATCTCCCAGGTGCGCAGCTGCACCTCGAAGGGAATGCCCTGGTCGCCGATGACCGTGGTGTGGACGCTTCGATAGTTGTTGGGCTTCGGCGTGGAGATATAGTCCTTGAATCTCCCCGGAACGGGCTTGAACATGGAGTGGATCACGCCCAGAGCCGCGTAGCACTCGGTCACGTCGTCGGTGATGACCCGGAACGCGCAGAGATCGAAGATGCCGTTGATATCGATCTTCTGGGCGTACATCTTCCGGTAAATGCTGTAGATATGCTTGATTCTGGAGGAGATGGAGCACTTGATGCCCTCCTGCTCCAGACGGGTCTGAATCCGCTGCTCGATGTCCTGCATGAAGCTCTGCAGGGTGTCCATCCGCTCGTCCAGATACTCCGTGATGGCCTCATAGCCCTCCGGGTCCAGATAACGCAGTGAAAGATCCTCCAGCTCCCACTTCATGCGCTGCATGCCCAGCCGGTGGGCAATGGGGGCATAGACCTCCATGGTCTCCAGGGACTTGACGCGCTGCTTCTCCTCGGTCTGGTAGTCCATGGTGCGCATATTGTGAAGCCGGTCCGCCATCTTGATGAGGATGACGCGGATGTCGTTGGTCATGGCCAGGAGCATCTTGCGCAGATTCTCCATCTGCTGCTCCTCGGCGCTCATGAAGGTGACGCGGGTCAGCTTGGTGACGCCCTCCACCAGATCCGCCACCGCCGGGCCGAAGCTCCGGGCGATGTCCTCATGGGTCAGGGTAGTGTCCTCCACGCAGTCGTGGAGCAGAGACGCCACGATGCTGTCCTCGTCCAGACCCATCTCCGCCGCAATGATGCTGGCGGCGATGCAGTGGGAGATATAGGGCGTGCCGTCCTTGCGCTTCTGGCCGGCGTGGGCACGCTCCGCCACCTCAAAGGCCGCGCGGACGCGGTTTAAGTTGATGCTGTTGCCGGAGGCTGCGATCTTATGCTCCAGCTCCTGATAGTGCTTTTCCACATCATAGGTTTTCGGGTCAACCTGATATTCGTTCGGCATACGGCAGTCTCCTTTCTTTAAGATTTCGCCAGCGCGTCACGGACGCGGCGCTGGGCGTTTCGCAGAGCCCGCAGAATTGCGGACTGGTTCAAATCCACCTTGGCGCAGCCCTCCACGGGAACGGCGCGGAGGGTGTCGTCCTCCTCCAGTGTGACCGTGGCCAGATGCATCTCCTGCATGATCACGAGACACAGGCACAACTGCAGCGGGTGCATTCCCGCGGGCGTGTGGCGCAGTAGATCCTCCATGGGCAGCTCCGCCGGGCAGGCCAGCCACCGCCAGACCCGGACGAAGTCCTCTCTTCCGGGGCAGAACGCCGCGGCGTCCCACTGGCCGGGCAGCTCGCCCAGCAGCACCTTTCGGCACACCGGGAGCATGTCGCTGCGGCGCACATCCGTCACCAGCAGCTGCACGCTGTCCCGTCCGCGGAAGTGGTTGATCTGCGGCGTGAAGGCCAGATCGATCCAGTCCCCCCGGTGGGCGGGCAGCCGCTCCATGGGACAGGAGAAATAGATGCAGTCAAATCGGTGGCCCAGATGCTCGATCTGGAGTCGGACATGCTTGCCGCCGCCAATGGGGATGATGTTCATCAGCCGCGGGCCGGTCATGCACATCTGCGGCTTGGGGTTTCCGCTGCCACAGGGCTCCAGTGCCCCCAGCGCCTGCACGTTTTCCAGAGACAGCATCCGCGGATCGGCGATGCGCAGATCGATCTGCAGATCCGGCAGAGATTCCACCGGGTTGGCCCGGTAATAATCCGCCAGAGCCGCGCGGAAGCGGTCAATGTTCTCTCTTCGGATGGTGAGTCCCGCCGCCAGCGCATGGCCGCCGAACCCCTCCAGAAGGTCGCTGCAGGCCGCCAGGGCGTTGTATAAATTAAATCCGCCGAAGCTCCGGCAGGAGCCCTTGCCCCGGTCTCCGTAAAATCGGATCATGATGGTGGGCAGATAGAACGTCTCACTGAGTCTCGAGGCCGCGATGCCGATGACGCCCTGATGCCAGTCGTCGCTGGAGAGCACCAGCGGCGTCTCCGGTGCGGCGCTTTTCGCCCGCTGGGAGGCCTCGTCCCAGATCTCCTGCTCCAAAGCCTGCCGTTCCCGGTTCAGCTCGCAGAGCTCCGAGGCCAGGCGCTCCGCCTCCCCGTGATCCCGGGTCATCAGCAGCTTTGCCGAGAGCATGGTCTGCCCCAGTCTCCCTGCTGCGTTCAGTCGCGGCGCGATCACATAGCCGATGGTGGTGGCGGTGATCTCCTTGTCCAGGGCGCCGCACTCGAAGAGCAGGGCCCGCAGGCCGGGTCTCGGCGTGGTATTCAATAGTCTCAGGCCGTAGGAGACCAGATAGCGGTTTTCCCCGGTGAGGGGCATCACGTCCGCCACCGTGCCGATGGCCACCAGATCGCCGTATTGCCGCAGCATGGAAATCGTGTCGCCGCTGAGCGCGCAGACCAGCTTGAAGGCCACGCCCACGCCGGCGAGACCGGGATTTGCGTAGGTGCATTCCGGCTGCTTGGGGTCCACAACCGCCATGGCGTCCGGCACCGCCTGCTCGCTGCACTCGTGGTGGTCGGTGATGACCATATCCACGCCCAGCGTCCGCGCCAGCTTTGCCTCCTGGATGGCGGTGATGCCGCAGTCCACGGTGATGATCAGAGTCACGCCCTGCTCATAGAGACTGCGCACCGCGTCGCTGTTCAGGCCGTAGCCCTCGTTGATGCGGTCCGGGATGTAGGGGGTGGTGTTGACGCCCTGGCTGCGCAGATAATCCGTCAGCACGCAGGTGGAGGTGATGCCGTCCACGTCGTAGTCGCCGAAGACCGCCACGCGCTCGCCGTCCCGAATGGCCCGGCGCACCCGCTCCACCGCCTTGTCCATATCCCGCATGCCCATGGGATCCAGCAGCGACTGGATGCCGCAGTGCAAAAATGCCTCCGCTTCTCCCACGCCATCGATCCCCCGGGCCGCCAGCACCGCCGCAAGCAACGGGCGATAGCCTGCGCCGATCAGCGCAGTTGGCAGCTCCGGAGGCTCGTATGGGATTTTCCATACTCTCTGTTTCATACTCGGCCTCGATCAATTTTATTTCTTTATCATTATAGTATAGCGAATTCCATCGCAAAATGCAACTAGGAATTCCCCCGCAGAAAAAGATTGAACTTTCCTTCCGATTGTGATACAATCATTCGCGTCGATTCCGAACTATGGAATTTGGGCGCAGCGAAGTGCGCTCGTTCTAACCAAAAACAAAATCGAAGCCACCGCGCTTCGATTTTGAAAGGAAGATTGGGGAAGCGGATGTGAAGCCGCCGAGCTTGCGAGGCTGCAGAACGAAGCGCGCCCAATCTGACGCCATCCGGGTGTAGCGCAGTTGGTAGCGTGCCTGATTTGGGTTCAGGAGGCCCCGAGTTCGAATCTCGGCACTCGGACCACGTCGGAGCAAGCTTCATATTGCTTGCTCCGACCTTTTTATGCTTCGCAGAAAAGGCGGAGCGCACGCATTCCGCTGCTCCTCCTCTCAAAACCAAAGCCGCAGGGGCTTCGGTTTTGTTTTTGATACTGAGAGATCCGACTCTGATCATGATACGATCAGGGTCTCTTTTCTTCTTTCCATATCGTGCGTTGTCTGGTATAATGAATCCAATACACCCGAATTATCCGCATAAAACCAGCAAAAATCGAAATGCAACTTCAGGTTGCGGAAAAGCAAGCTAAGGTTGGTGGAACCGGTTCGGCGCAAGCGGTATACTCTCCCTGCAAGGAGGTTGATATGATGAGCTTTGGTGAAAACCTGCAGACGATTCGCAAGAAGAACCACCTGTCCCAGGAGGGGCTGGCGGAAATGCTGGGCGTGAGCAGACAGGCCGTATCAAAGTGGGAGCTCGGAGACGGGTATCCGGAAGTGGACAAGCTTTTGCTCCTGTCCAAAAAGCTCAATGTTTCCCTGGACAGCCTGCTGGGAGATGAAAACACGGCAGCCATTCCGGAGGAAAGCAACCCCTCGGCTTCCATCAGGATCATTTCCCCCCACGAAGGCGTCATCATCAGCGCGTCAAAAGTCATGCGTTCCCAGCAGTTCAAGGGCGGCAAAAACAGCCCCAGATTCGCTTTGTACGCATCCGACGGGAAGGAGCAGTCGCCGTGGGGCGCACAGAATACATTTCTTGGCTGGTACAGAAACCTTGAAGATGTAACCAGAGAGATCGCAGAAATACAAGCGGCGCTGGACGCGGGCGCAGCTTCCTATACGCTGCAGTACAGCGTGAAGTGTAAGCAGAACCTGCTCCGGACAATCGAAGACTGAATTCTCAATCACCTCTGAGATCACGGATCTCAGGGGTGATTTCTATTATCTGGATTCCGGCGCATTTTTCGCACAGGATTTTCAGCAGGATTTGCATAGTATTTATGAAATATATGGCGTAAAATGATCTCAGAATGAGAAAAAGAGGTGTATCCCATGGCACAAGTCAACCAAAAGAATTCCTTTCTGAAAAACTATGGCTTCCTGATCTGCATGATCATCGGCATCGTGGCCGGCTGCATCGTCGGCGCGGTCTGGCCGGGCGCCACAGCGCTGGAGCCCATCGGCACCATCTTCATCAACATGATGTTCTGCGTGGTCGTCCCGATGGTGTTCGTCTCCATCTCCTCCGCCATCGCCAACATGAAGAGCGCCCGCCGGGCAGGCAAGGTGATGGGCACCACCATTGCCACCTTCTGCGTCACGGCTGCCATCGCCGCTGTGATCATGTACATCATCGCCAGATGCATCCCGCTGGTGGTGGGCGACTATCCCACGGCGGAGGGCGAAGTCGGTGAGACCCTGGGCGTCGCGGACATGATCATCAACTTCTTCACCAAGCCCGATTTCACGGAGCTCTTCAGCCGCCGGGCCATCCTCCCGCTGATCGTGGCGGCGGTGCTCTTCGGCTTTGGCATCCAGCTCAACGGCGGCCCCAAGACCAAGACCGCCCAGCTGCTGGAGGATCTCAACGGCTGCCTGATGAAGGTGGTCAAGATCATCACCTATTACGCGCCCATCGGCTTCTTCGGCTTCTTTGCCTATCTGGTGGCCAGCTACGGCCCGGAGCTCATCGGCGACTATGGCCGCACCCTCATCATCTACTATGTCCTCTGCTTTGTCTACATGTTCGTCTTCTTCCCGATCTACGCCCGCTTCGGCGGCGGCAAGGGCGCGGCCAAGCTGATGTTCTCCAAGCTCTTCCGCCCGGCGGCAGTGTCCTTCGGCACCTGCTCCAGCGTGGCCACCATCCCAACCAACATGGAGGTGGCCGAGGAAACCGGCATTTCCAAGGACGTGTCCGACATCGTGCTGCCCCTGGGCGCCACCATGCACATGGACGGCTCCGCCATGAGCGCCATCATCAAGGTGGCCTTCCTGTTCGGCATGTTCGGCCAGGACTTCGGCACCGGGCGGGCGATCCTCGCCATCATCGTGGCGGTGTTCTCCTCGGTGGCCATGTCCGGCATCCCCGGCGGCGGCGGTACCGGCGAGCTGGTGCTCTGCACGATCTTCTTCCCGGACCAGCTGGCCATCGCCTACCCCATCGCCCTGGCACTAGGCAATCTGGTAGATCCCCCCGCAACCATGGTCAACGCCGCCGGCGACTACGTGGCCTGCTACGTGGTCTCCCGCTTCGTGGACGGAAAGGATTGGCTCCAGAAGCAGCTGCACAGAACCGGCGCACGCTGAATTCGCGCTTTCAAAAAGGGACTCTGACCGATATCGGCCAAAGTCCCTTTTTTGCTTCCATCCTTCCGCCCGATCTGCTATAATGAAATCGGCAAATCGGGATCGCGGGCGCTTCCGCAGCTGATTGGAGGAAATCATGGACTCACCCAAGTTTTCATTGAACGCGTTTTTGCTGGTCTTCATCCTTTTTTCCGCGCTGCTGTTTTTCGTCACCGTCAAGGTCATGGACATCGCGGACCGCACGCCGGTGAACAGCTTCACTCCCATCGAGGGCACGGAGCTGGCGGTGCGCTACTCCTCCCTGGAGCCCAATGGGATCTGCAGCGGCTCGGAGAACGTGAACACCCTGCTGCTGGAGGGGAACTTCGGCACGGACTGGGGCGCGGCGGCCATCGGGGATCGGCTGTATCTGAATCACTACCGCACCACGGATCTGGGTGTGCTGCTCAGCGACGTGGTCTGCGTGGACACCGACACCTTTCAGGAAACCATCCTGCTCCGGAACGCGGTGCTGCGGGGCCGATGCGCCTCGGGCGAGCTGGTATGTCTCGGCGGCGTGCTGCTGAGCGCCAACTACCCGGAGGAAAACGCCCTGTGCAGGCTCTACAGTCTGACGGACGGGAATCTCTCAAACGACGGCGCAAAGGTCTTCTACCTGGATCCCGAATCCGGTGAGCTGCTATATGAACTGCGGGACGACATGGCGGGAGAAGATTTCGAGACGCGGTTTCTAAGCCGCACGCTGGCGGAGGTGCGGGGATGAAATTCGGATTTGAAAACCGCAAACACCGCACCGGCGCAGATCTCTGCGTTCGGATCCTGCAGATCGCGTCGCTGCTGCCGGCGCTCTACATGCTCGTGGTTCCGGGCTATCCCGGCATCGTCACCCACCGCTCCGTGCTGTCGGTTCTGTTCGATCTGGGCTTCTCGGCGCTGCCGCGGCTGGAGACGCTGGCGCTCTCTCTGCTGTACCGCCGGACAGGCAGCGAAATCATGATGTTTTTTGTGCTGCTGATCGCTGCGCTGGCATTTGGACTTTTGTCCAGGCGGCTGCTGGAGCGGTTCCCCCGGGCGACGCGGCTGGTCTTCGCCGTTCTGATCTGTGTGGATTTTATCCTCCGGCTGCTGCCGCTGCGGGTCAACACGGCCTTCGGGCTTCCCTGCGCCGCCGTCGGATTCGCCGCGCAGCTGGGATGCCTGGCCCTGATCGCCCTGGATCTGAAGGCCGCAACCGCATAACGACAAAGGACTCTGACCGCAAATGATCAGAGTCCCTTTTTTGAATATGCAGATGTTTTTGTCAGTCCGGGCTGCGGTCTCCGCAGAGATAAAACACCGTCAGCAGGCCGGGGCCGCAGTGGGCGCCGATGACCACGCCCAGCTGCGTGATGGTGATCTCCCCCACCTGAGGATATGCCTTGCAGATCTCATCCCGAATGTAGGCCGCATCCTCCTCACAGTCGGCGTGGAGAATGTGAAACTCCGTGCCGGCGGGGTCAATCTTGGAGAGGTCGTGCAGGACGCCGTCCCGGATGGCGTGCAGCGCCGCCTTCCGCCCGCGGGCCTTTTTCACCACATCCAGCGTGCCGCGGTCCGGCACATACAGCACCGGCTTGATGTTCAAAATGGAGCCCACCAGCGCGGATGCGTTGGAGACGCGGCCACCTGCTTTCAGATAATTCAGATCGTCTACCGTGAACCGGTGGGCGATTTTCAGCTTGTTCTCCTCGCCCCAGGCGATCACTTCCTCGAACCCGGCGCCGGCTTCCATACGCCGCACCATCTCCACCACCAGCGTGCCCAGACCGCCGGAGATGCACCGGGTGTCCATCACGTAAAGGCGACGATCCGGATACTCCGCGCGAATCGTCTCCGCCGCATTTTCGCAGTTCTGGTAGGAGGCGGACATCTCCTTCGACATGTCCAGAAAGATGACGTCCTTGCCGGTGTTCAGCAGTCCACGGAAGAACTCGCCGTAGGCGAACTCGTTGATCATCGACGTTTTGAGCACATCGCCTCTGCGCATCCCGGCGTAAATCGCCGCCCGGCTCTCCTCGCGGCAGTCGTCCTGGGCCGCCTGATCGTTGATGGTAAAACTGTAGGGTATAAAGGGAACCCCGTGGGCATCCAGCCACGTGCGCGGCAGATCCGCCGTGGAGCTGGTCGCAATGAGATAATCTGCCATATCAGACTTTTCCTTTCTTCTTTTTCTGCAGGCCGCCGCCCGCACATCGAGTTATATTATTCCAAAACACAAAGAATGTCAAATGCACCCCGTTGAAAATCCCTCTCTTTCACCCAAGGGCAAAAGAGAGGGATTCTGATTTGTTTTTCCGGTGAAGGGTCGAAAGTTACTTCACCGTCAGCTTTGCGGGGCTGGAGGTCAGGGGCTGGGTTCCGCAGGTGACAACGCAGCGATACTGGTAGCCGTTGCGGTTGGTGCTGCCGGTGACGCCCTGCACGGTCAGGGTCGCGGTGTTGTAGCCCGCGGTCTTGGCGCTGCAGTTTTTCCAGCTGCCGCTGGGGGTCTTGTACTGCCACTGATAGCTGAGATCGCTGCCGGTGGCCACGACCTTGAAGGTGGCCGTTGCAGAGCCGGAAACAGTGGCGTCCTTGGGCTGAGTCTTGATGGCAAAGACGCTGAGGGTGGCGGCATCGGAGGTCAGCGTGCTGCCGTTGGCGTCCTTCACGATGCAGCGGTACTGATAGCCGTCGCGGTTGGTGCTGCCGTTCACGCCCTGCACGGTCAGGGTTGCGGTGTTGTAGCCCTTGGTGACAGAGGTGCAGTTTTTCCAGCTTCCGCCGGGCTTCAGATACTGCCACTGGTAGCTGAGATCGCTGCCGGTGGCGGACACCTTGAAGGTAGCGGTGTTGGTGCCGACCACGCTGGCGTTCACGGGCTGGGTCTTGATGGCGAACACGCTGAGGGTGGCGGCCTCAGAGGTCACGGAGCCGATGGCGTTCGTCACCACGCAGCGGTACTGCTGTCCGTTCCGGGTGGCGGTGGCCTCCACGGAGATGGTATCGGTCTTTGCACCGGCCATGGTGGAGTCCTTCCACTCAGCGGAGCCGGGCTGCTTAAACTGCCACTGATAGCTGAGACCCTCGCCGCTGGCGACGACGGTGAACTGGGCGGTCTCGCCGCCGGAGAGCGTCTGGCTCACCGGCTGCTTCGTGATCACGGGCGCGGCGGAGATCAGCTTGAGGGTGGCGGGATCGGTGGTGACGCGGTTGCCCATAGCGTCGTTCAGCACGCAGCGGTACTGGTAGCCGTCACGGAGCAGGGTGGCGGGCACGTTGAGGGTGGCGGTTCTGGCACCGGGAAGCAGGGAGGCCTTCCAGATCTTGGAGAAGGGCTGTCTGTACTGCCACTGGTAAGTCAGGCCGTTGCCGGTGGCGTCCACGGAGAACTGCACCGTTTCGCCGCGCTTGGCAAAGGCGTCCTGAGGCTGCTGCGCGATGTAGATCTGCTGGGAGACCTGGGCGCTGCTCTCGTTGGTGGCATAGTCCATGGCGGACACGAAGAAGGTGTTCTGCTCGCCCACGTTCATGGTGACGGTGTGGCGCTTGCCGGGCTGGGTGTCGGCGAAGGTGGCCGGCTCGCAGAGCTCGTTGCCCTCGCTGTCCACGGCATAGATGGCCGCGAGATACTGGTTGTCCTGCACGGTCACGGTGAGCTCGCCGGTCTGGCGGTTATAGCTGCTGCTCTGGATCACAGGGGCAGCGCTGTCCACCACACAGGGGAAGCTGTAGCAGAGATACTCTGCGCCGTCGGAGACGATCTGCTCCGGCGTCATGCTGCCGAGCTCGTCCTCGCCCCAGGGGAGGTTGGCGTAGAACTCCAGGATGACCTGGGTGTTGTCGGCGATGGCCACGGGCTTCTTGCCGGTGGTGTCCATGCCGTCAAACGGGAACCATGCGGAGAGACTCCAGCCGTAGGTGGGATCATAGACGATCTTCCGGCAGAAGGCCTCGTCATCCACGCCGTAGATCTTGCCGGTCTCGGCGTCACGGGCGATCATGATGATGTGGCGCGCGTTGCGGATGTTGACAGGGGCGGCCAGCAGCGTGGTGCTGTAGGCCTGATTGGCGTTGGTGGAGACGGCGATGCGCGCATCGCTGAAGACGCCGCCTTCGGGGTAAGAGAAGAGGTTGTCGCCGGCGTAGATCATCGGCTCATTCTTCTCGTTGACCAGATAGGCCTCGCTGGGAACCGTGTCAATCTCCCAATCCACGTAATAGGGCCAATCCGGCATCTCCTCTTCGCTGAGATTCAGGCTCAGGATCTCGCGCCAGTCGTGGGTCTCGAAGATGGGGGCCGACGCCCAGTCGCCGTAGAAGGCCAGGAAGGTGACGTGCTGGCTCTCGGAGACGTCCGCGTCCATGCTGTCGAAGTAAACGTAGCCGTCCAGGAACGCGCCGTTTTCAAAGTACGCGTCCAGGAACTCCTTCGCGCCCTCGGTGAGGGTGATGGTGGCGGTGAAGGTCTGCCGCTGGCCGGGCGCGAGGGTGATGGTCGCGGGGGCGCTGAGGCTGTAATCTTCACCGGGCTCCAGCATGAGGGGCTGCAGCGCGTTGTAGATGTGGTAATCCGGCTCCTCCTCGGTGCCGAAGTTGTCGCCCACCACGGCGTCGGTCATCACGTCGATGCCGACGGAATAGGTGCGCTCCGTGTCGGCGGTGTTCACCAGATCGGTGGTGATGGTGTAGACGCCGGATTTTGCGGCGTCATCGCCCAGCTCTGCAAAGGGATCGGAGAGGACGAGGGTGGTGTTGTAGGCAGCCTGCAGATCCATGCAGCCGGCGCCCTGGAGACGGGGGCTGTAGGGCACCGCGCCGAACTCATCTGCATAGGCAACCAGCGGAAGGGCGCTGGAGACAACGCGGTTTCTGGCGAGATCAGCGGCCTCCTTCTTGGAGAGATCCGGGTTCGCCGCGCCGATGGCGTCCAGCAGAGCCGCAAAGCCGCCCGCCGCGTTGGGGGAGGACATGGACGTGCCGGACATCACCTCATAGCCGTTCTTGGTGCCGGCAGAGACGGAATTCACATTGCCGCCGATGGCGGTGATGACGGGCTTGATCTGCAGATCGTTGGTGGGGCCCCAGCTGCTGAAGCTGGCCACATTCCAGGCCTCGGGGTTGTCCACAATGGTCGCCTCGGAGTCCACGTGGAAGACCGCGTCCTCCTGGGCGGCCAGCGCGGCCCCTGCCTCCTGAGAGACAAAGACGGCGGGGATGGTCTTGGTTTCGATGGCCATGGAGATCAGCGTACCGGGCTGATTGTCGTAGACCACCGCGGCGCTGGCACCGGCGTTGGCGGCGTTGGCGACCTTTTCCTCAAAGGTGATCTCACCTCTGGAGATGACGGCCACCTTGCCCTGGACGTCGATGTCCGCAAAGTCCTCGGCAGCACCCAGGTTGGGAACCATGACATAGGTCAGGTCCTGGCCGGAGAACTGGTCCAGGAAGGCAGTGCCGTCGCTGTCGCGATAGGAATACTTCTCGCCGCCAACCTGAAGCTGATAGGCGGGATAGCGCACGTTCTCCGCGGCGGCCACGGCAACGTTGCCGTTATAGGAGGCGGGAGAGCCCAGGGTGCCGTAGTCCACATAGCCGGTGGTCAGATAGCCGGGGCCGGCGTAGTTCTGGGCGTTGTCGGCCATGCTGCCCTCGTTGCCGGCGGAGACGCAGCAGACGATGCCGGCGTTCTCCAGCCGCTCGTAGATCCGATCGTTGAGCTCGGACTCGTCGTCTTCCACGAAACCGCTGGTGGCGCCGATGGACATGTTGATCACGTCTGCGCCCAGCTTATAGGCGTCCTCCAGGGCGGCCAGGTAGATGTCGGAGCTGGTGGTCTCCTCCTTGGAGGAAAAGATCTTCATGGCGAGGATCTGGGCGTCGGGAGCACCGCCCTTGAAGGTGACTTCTCCCTCCGGGGTGACGGTGTAGCCCGCCGCGATGCCGGCGACGTGAGAGCCGTGGCCGGAGTTGTCGTCCGCGGCGTTCCGATCCTTGTCGGCATAGTCATACTGATAGGGAATCTTCTGAGAGTAATAGGCGCCGTGGCCCAGACGGAAGATCGCCTTGACCATGTCGTTCTTGGTATAGGCCGGGGTCTTGAGCATGCCGTCGTAGACCGCAAAGGCCTCATGGTCGGCGGTGATGCCGGTGTCCAGAACGGCGATGACCTTGCCGGAGCCGTCGGCGGAGATTTCATCATTCAGCCAGCTGGCGTTGATCATCTCCGAGGCGCTGACCGAGCTGGGCTGCTCGTCCGGCAGACGGTACTCTCTGGCCACAATGACCTTCGAGACCCCCGGGATCTTCGCAACGGCGTCCAGATCCGCGAAGTCCAGCGTCAGGGACATGCCGTTGAGCAGATCGGTGTACTCAAAGTTCACCGTATAGGCAATTGCCAGCTGCTGCAGCTTTTCCATGAACGCCTTGTGCTCGGCCACGAGCTTCTCATAGGCGCTGGCAGACTGCTGCAGGAAGCTGCTCAAGTCTGCAAGGGGGTTGCCCTTCATCAGGACGATCGCGCGCACCTGATCGCCGGGCTGATACTGCCGGTTCAGCTGGGACGAGATCGTCTCCGTGCGCCGGTTTTCCAGGCCGCTGAGCAGCAGCCTGCCGTTTCCCGCCCCATTGGAGCCCGCCGCAAAAGCGGTGGTGCAGAGCGAGAGCACCAGTGCCAGCGTGAGCACCAGCGCGAGCCATCTTTTCTTCATGTTGTGCTTCCCTCCTGTGTTTTCATTTAAACTGAAAAAATGTGGTTCCATTATATCATTTTGCCGGAAGAAAGCAATGTAAGAAAAAGGAAAATACAAGATTTCTGCTGCCGGATCTCCGTCTCTCCCCGGAAAGGACGGAAAAAGCCGCTCCGCACATGCCTGCGAAGCGACTTTTGGATGATTCAGAAACGGTTATCCCTGCAAAAAGCTCTGGGCCAGAGACAGCAGGAGTAGCAGCGCCAGGTTCACCACGGTGAACTCCAGCAGATACTTGCCGGTGTGGGCGTGGTCGGCGTGGGCGTAGAGCTTCATACTGATGAGACTGGCGAGACTGGCGATGGGCGTGCCGAGGCCGCCGATGTCCACCCCCAGCAGGAGGCCTCTGGCGTCCTCTGTGAAGCCGGAGAGCAGCAGGGCCGCCGGGACGTTGCTGATGACCTGACTGGCCAGCAGTGATGTGAGATACACGCGGCCCTCCAGCAGCTTCCGGAGCAGGGCGTCCACCGCGCCGATTCTGGCCAGATTTCCGGAGAAGATGAAGAAGGCCACGAAGGTCAACAGCAGCATGAAATCCGCCTGCAGCAGCATCTTCCGGTCGAGGATCAGCAGGAATAGTACCACGATCCCAAGCATGACCGGCCAGCCGATCACCCGCAGCACCACCAGCAGGCAGACCAGAAACAGCCCCAGATACAGCCGGAGGGCCCTGGGGTCGAAGCCCGGCTCCTCACCCAGCTCCAGAGAGAGGGGCGCAGCAGAGAGCGGCACGCAGGCCACAGAGACCAGAACCAGCGACAGCAGCCACACCGGAAGCGTCCAGCGGAGGAACGCCCCGAAGCTGAGATTATAGTACGAATAGAGATAGAGATTCTGGGGATTGCCCACTGGCGTAAGCATACTTCCGAGATTGGCCGCCACGGTCTGCAGCACCACGATGTGGATCAGCTCCTTCTTGTGGTCGGCGATCCCCAGCACCACCACGGCGAAGGGCACGAAGGTCAACAGCGCCACGTCGTTGGTGATCAGCATGGAGCTGAAAAAGCACAGCAGCACCAGAACCAGACCGATCATCCGGACGCTCTTCACACGTTCGCAGAGCCGGTGGGCCAGACCGGAAAACAGTCCCGCCTGCCGCAGTCCGGCCACCACCACCATCAGGCAGAACAGCAGGGCCAGGGTGCGGAAATCCATGTATTCGAGATATTCGGCGTCCGGCGGAACGAAGCAGCAGCTGATCAGCGCGGCAAATGCGGCGACCAGAAGCACGGGCTCCCGCCGGACAAAGGAGCGAATTGCAGACATAACAGCCTCCAAAGGAGAAGTACAGCGCACAGTATACCGCGCACAGCGCAGATTGGCAAGCCAAAATTCATCTTCGCTCCACCCGCTCCAGCAGAAACTGCTTAAATGCGCGTCCGGCTCTGGTGGGCAGCGCCCCCGCCTTCTCCACCAGATAGATGTGGTGCCCGGCCGCCTTGTCGTCCAGATAGCGGATCACCGTGTTCTCCCCGCAGTGGGAGACGGCGGTGAAATCATAGGTGGCCGCGATGCCGAGGCCAGCCTCCACCAGCTGCTGCAGCAGATTCTCGTCCGGCGTCTCAATGGGCACGTCCACATAGAGCCCCCGGGCCAGCATATGCTGGTCGATATTGGTGCGGAAGCAGTGATAGGCCCGGCCCTTTCCGAGGATGTTCTCCCCCTGAAAATCCTCGAAGGTCAGATGCTCCTTCCCTGCCAGCGGATGATCCCGCCGCATCCGGAAGGCGTAGCGGGAATAGAACAGCGGCGTCGCCGTGAAGCGGGTATTGTCGATGGGGCCGTTGACCACCGCAAAATCGCACCTGCCGGCAGAGAGCCGCTCCAGGGCGTTTTCGTCCGTGGTGTCCAGAATGCTCAGGGTGATCTCCGGGTGCTGCCGGTGGAAATCCAGCAGCATGTCCGCGCCGAAATGACCGAACAGATGGTCCAGCGCACAGACCGACACCACGGTTTTCTCCTGACTGGTGAGGGTGTGTACCCCCTGGATCGTGGCATAGTCGTCCAACAGCCGCTGGACATGGGGCACCAGCGTGGTGGCGAAGTCCGTGGGCTCCAGTCCCCGGTTGGAGCGGGTGAACAGGGGGCTGCCCAACTCCTCTTCCAGGGCGCGGATCACCCGGCTGAGCCCCTGATGGGTCAGGTAGAGCTTGTCTGCCGCGGCCTGAATGTTGCGGCAGCGGTAGACCTCCATGAAGTAAGAAAGTTGTTTTTGGTTCATTACAATCCCCTCCAACTCTATTTTACTACAACACTATTGTTGCGGCAAGAGCGAGCTTTGTTTCTGTGCAGGCAATCTGACCTATGTTAAATTAAAAGCATAGAAAACAAGGAGGGTATCCCTATGAGATTTCAGCAGATTCGCAGCGCGACCATCAAAATCACTTACGCAGGCAAGACCTTTTTAATCGACCCGTGGTTGGCGCCCCGCTTCACCAGCGGATGTCTCGCCATGATTCCCATGATGTGCGCCATGAACCGCGGCGGCGACCCGCGGAAAAAGTACGTCTTCGACGAGTGCTCCACCTGGGAGGCCGTGAGCCTAAAGCACAAGTTCCTCCCCTGCCCGCTTCACTCCCTGCCCATGTCCGTGAAGGAAGTCAACGAGGGCGTGGACGCCTATATCTGCACCCACGTGCATCTGGACCACATCGGTCTGGCCCCCAACGGCAAGGCCTGCCAGGGTCTGGACAAAAAGCGCACCATCTACGCCATCAACCGGCAGGACGCGGACTATCTGGCCTTCTCCGGCATGAAGGACGTCAGAGTCGTTGAGGACCGCATCACCTTCGGTGACGCGGAGATCATCAAGGTCAACGCCGTCCACGGGACGAAGATCCCCTGCTGCGACGCCGCCGGCTTCATCTTCCGCAGCCCCAGCGAGAAGACCCTCTACGTCTGCGGCGACACGGTCTGGTGCGGCGACGTGGCCGAGACCATCGAGAAATATCGCCCCGACGTGATCATCACCAACAACTGCGCCGCCATGCTGGTGAAAAACGGCCGGCTGATCATGGACGACAACGATCTGGCAAAGGTCTGCGAGGCCGCTCCCAAGGCCGTGGTCATCGCCAGCCACATGGACAATGTGCCCCACGCTACCCTCACCCGCAAGACCTTGGCCAAAAAGCTGAAGAAAAAAGGCATCCGGGAGCGCGTCCGCATCCCCGCCGACGGAGAGATCTACGACCTCTAATCCCCTTTTTCCCATAAAACCGCACCCCTTCCGACAGCAGAAGGGGTGCGGTGTTGTTTTTCGTTCAGATCTCGTCGGCCATCTCCTGGAGCTTGGAGAAAAAGGCCACGGCGAAGCGCTTGAATTCCTGCATGCCGGCAGTCATGGGTCGGAACTTGTTGTAGCTGAGCCCCACGGTGCCGAAGCAATGGTCCGAGAGGGTCTTGCGGCAGTACTGGCCGATCAGCGGATCTCTCGTATGGATGATGGACATGAAGGCGATGCCGATTTTGTTCACCAGCACGGCCCGCTGCTGCAGATCCATGTCGTTGGTCTCATAGACCACGTTGGGCGTCATGCCGTGCTTGGCGTAGATGGCGTCGATGGTGTCCCGCATACCGCTGCCCTTGGGGGCAATGACGATGGGATAGGGCGCCAGCTCCTCGAAGGTGACAAAGCTCTTTTCATATAGCGGATGATCCGGCGGCACCATGATGCTGCCGGTGTCTTTTAAGACCGTGATGGTCTCGATCATCCGGGATTCCTCTCCGGTGATGGGCGGCAGGGTGATGGCGAAGTCCGCCTTCCCGGTGTTCAATAGGTCGATGATCTCACTGCGGCGGGCGAAGGTCTCCGAGAGGACGCCCTTGGGGTAGTGTTCCATGAAGGCGTTGTTCAAGGCGCTGAGGTACCCCGCGTTGTTGTACAGCAGCTGGGTGGTGAACTCCGCCTGCTCCTGTCTGGCCGCCATGTTGTCCACCAGCCGATCCAGCCGGTTCAGGATGTCCTTGGCCTCCCGGTAGAAGTAGGCGCCGTTCTCGTTTAAGACGATACGCCGCTTTTCCAGATCGAACAGCTGGGTGCCCAGCTCCTCCTCCAGACGGTGGATCACCTTCGTCACAAAGGGCTGCGACACACACAGAGAATCCGCCGCCCGGGTGACGCTCTCCAGCTCCGCCGTGACGCAGAAATATCTGAGATCGCGCAGTTCCATCGGTCCGCCTCCTTTGCTTTGTTTTCCGACAATATTGTACTGTTCCGTCGCGGAAAAGTCAAATATCCATCCGGTTATCAAGTTCATAACCAGCAGTGTTATGAACTTCGTTTTACAAAATATTATCTTTTTTATAGTACTTCTGCTAGACTGAAAACGAAAAGATTACAACCCATCCGACAAACGAAAAGGAGAATCGCCATGGCAACCGAAGTACAGAGCACCAACCGCTACACCTCCCGCAAGGTGGAGGTGGACGGCATCACCCTCTATGACAGCGAGGCGAAGTTCCGCGCCAATTTCCTGAAAAAGCATCTGAAGAACACCGTGGACGTGGTGCGCTTTTCCTACATGATGGGCCAGCTGGCGGTGAAGCCCGTCATCGGTCCCCTGATCCGCAAGAGTCTGGAGCTCCACTACCGCTACATCCACACCAACTCCGTGGTGGTGCCCATCGAGGTGGCCAAAGACATCATCAAAAACACCACGGACATCGCCGTGAGCCCCTGCGTCTGCCGCACGGTGCGCGGAAACTGCGACAACCCCATCAACACCTGCTTCGGTCTGAACTTCTACGGCAAGCTGAAAAAGAAGGCCGGCGAGCGTGCCGTCAGCGTGGAGGAATGTCTCGCCGTGGCGGAGATGGCCCACCAGCGGAATCTCATCGCCGTGGTGGAGAGCTGCGTCCAGCCCTATCAGGACAACCTCTGCTTCTGCTGCCCCTGCTGCTGCATGCCGCTGACGCTGAAGACCCAGTACCACGTCCCCTTCGTGAACTACAACGGTCCCTATCTGCCCCAGTTCCAGGAGAGCGAGTGCGTCCACTGCCAGAAGTGCGTGAAGGCATGTCCCGTCCAGGCCCTGAGCTTTGACGAAAACGGCAACCACAAGATCGATCTGGACAAATGTCTGGGCTGCGGCATCTGCGAATCCAACTGCCCCAAGCACATCGGCAAGATGGTCTACACCGAGAGCCGGGTCCAGAAGGTCACGGAGCCCAGCCGCTTCCGGGTATGGCTGTCGGTTCTCTATGTGAAGCTGGTCTTCACCCCCTGCGTCTGGTTCTACAAGCACTTTGCCGGCAGCATGATGCATCTGATGGACTCCGACCCCAGAGAGGCGGACATCATCTCCACCAAGCAGCCCGGCTACATCCACGGCGGCGAAAAGTACGCCGACTGATATCCTCACAGGATTCAAAAAGGGGGCGAAAAGATGCAAGCCCTTCCTGCCCTCCTGCTCAGCTCCTCCCTTGCGGGGCTGGCCCTTTGGAAGCGGGCGCTCACACCCGGCGGCACACTGCTGGCCTGGGCGCTCTGCCTCCTGATCACCGCCGTTGGCGGCGGCACGGCCTTCGCTGTGCTGGCGGTGACGCTGCTCGGAACAGTGGCCGCCGACCGGTTTGCCGGCGAACGGACAGACCCTTACGCCGTTCGCCGCAAATCCGGCAGCAGAGACACCGTTCGCGTGTTCTGCAACGTGGGCGCGGCAGGCTGCGCCATGGTGCTTTACGCGATCACCGGATGGAAAGGCTTCCTTCTGTCCTACGCCGGTGTGATGGCGGAGAGTCTGGCGGACTCCCTGGCCTCCAAGCTGGGGCCCCTCTCCAAATCGCCGCCCAGAGACATCATCACCATGCGGCCCATCCCCGCGGGGCTCTCCGGCGGTGTGAGCCTCATCGGAACCCTGTCGGAGCTGCTGGGGGCCGCGGTCATCGCCGGGATTTTCTCCCTGGGCACGAAAAGCGCATGGGTCTTTCTCCCCGTCACCGCAGCGGGCTTTCTGGGCGCCATGTTCGACAGCGTCCTCGGCTCGGTCCTGCAGGTAAAATACCGCTGCACGATCTGCGGCGGCGTCACCGAGCGGGAGATCCACTGCGGCGAGACGGCCATCCGCATCTCCGGCTTCCCGTGGCTCAACAACGACGCCGTCAATCTGCTCAGCAACCTGTTCGCGCTGGTTTTCACCCTTTTGATCGCAAAAATCGTCTGACTGTTTCGGCCAGGTGGTTTTCATTTTCACGGGATTCCCATTCAGGCCAGAAGCTTGAGCCCGGCGATACCGGCGGCGATGAGCGCCACGCAGCCCGCCTGCGGCAGACTCAGCCCCTCTTTGAACAGCACAATCCCGAGAATCGTGGTGCCGACGATGCCGAAGCCGGTCCACATGGCGTAGGCGGTGCCCAGGGGCAGCTTCTTCAAGGCCATGGCCAGAAAGACCGCGCTGGCCAGATACCCCACCGCCGTCACGATACTGGGTACCAGCCTCGTGAAGCCCTCCGCGTACTTCATGGCCACTGCCCACGTGACCTCAAAAATTCCTGCCAGCAGCAGCATGATCCATTCCATTTCGATTCCTCCCAAAAAATACGCCGGGACCCATGTCTTCAAAGGCCTAACGACATGAGTTCCGGCAATTTCGCTACCCGGCGGCAGCACATATTTTTTCGTATTGTAACACGGATGAGACGGTTCGTCAATCACCCGATCACGTCCCTGAGCACGGCAGCGCAAATCTCCAGCAGCCCTTTCAGCTGCGGGGACACATTCCGTCTCGCGTGCACGGCCAGCTGCACCTGCTGGGTCTGCCGCAGCTCCGGCACGTCCAGCGCCACCAGCTTCCCCTGCTCCAGCGCTCTCTGAATCGAATACTGCGGCAGCAGCGTGAGGAAGGGACCCCGCTGCGCCAGGCTCCGGGCGGTCTGAGTACTCTGCAGTCTGAGAAATGTCCGCATGGCGAGCCCCTGCTCCGCCATGACCCGCTCCGGCGCGGCGTTGTAGGGGGCCTCCGTCTCCATGAGCACCCACTCCTGCTCCGCCAGCGCTTTCAAACTCGCGCGGCCCTTGTCGGCCAGCGGATGGGCCACCCCCAGCACGCCCTGGCGGAGCAGTACATGCAGGGCCAGTACTCCAGCATGATCTCCTTCGATCTGAAAGGCGATGAGGAGGCCCACCGGAAGTTCCTGGACAGTCTGAAGCTGGTGACCCACGCGGTCTCTCTGGGCGACGTGGAGAGTCTGATCGTCTATTACGACCAGTCCAGCGACAAGCTGCCCCACTATCCGAAGATCTATCAGGAGGGCTTCTTCCGCTTCAGCGTCGGTCTGGAGGACGCCGAGGACGTCATCGAAGATCTCAAACAGGCCATGGAGCAGGCCGGCGTGCTCTGATTCCCCTTCCAAAACCGAGAAAAAGGCAAGCACCGATGTGCTTGCCTTTTGTGTTATGCGGTTTGTTCAGACTGGATTTTCTTGAGTTCCTCTTCCTCGAGGACACGGTATGCCACCTTCCCCACCAGGGTCTTGGGCATATCCTCCTTGAAGTCGATGTCATAGGGCATGGCGTACTTGGCGATGTGCTCGCGGCAGTAGTCCATGATCATCTTCTTGGTCTCCTCCGTGGGCTCAAAGCCGGCGGCCAGCTTCACGAAGGCCTTGACCTTCTGCATCTTATAGGGGTCCGGCACGCCGATGACACAGCTCATCTGTACGGCAGGGTGTGCGTCAAGGATGTTCTCCAGCTGGCCGGGATAGACGTTGTAGCCGGAGGAGATGATCATCCGCTTGGCGCGGCCCCGGAAGAAGATGAAGCCCTCGTTGTCCATGACGCCCAGATCGCCGGTATAGACCCAGGTGAGGCCGTCGGCATGGTGCTGCAGAGTCTGGGCAGTCTCGTCGGGGTGCTTCATGTACTCCTTCATCACCGTGGGACCGGCCAGCAGGATCTCGCCCTCCTCGCCGTAGGGAAGCTCCTCATCGGTGCCGGGCTTGACGATCTTGATGTAGGTGTCCGGGAACGGGAGGCCGATGCTCCCCTCCTTGAACATATGCGCCGGGGTCAGGCAGCAGGCGGTGACGGTCTCGGTGGTGCCGTAGCCCTCCCGCACC
>CAMHPQ010000011.1 GCA_946187035.1 uncultured Clostridia bacterium
TGGCCATGGGCGCCGACTTCGTCATGCTGGGCCGCTACTTCGCCCGCTTCGACGAGAGCCCCAGCCAGAAGGTCAACGTGAACGGCACCCTGATGAAGGAGTACTGGGGCGAGGGCTCCAACCGCGCCCGCAACTGGCAGCGGTACGATCTGGGCGGCTCCAAGAAGCTGAGCTTCGAGGAAGGCGTGGACTCCTACGTCCCCTACGCCGGCCCCCTGAGCGACAACGTCCAGATGACCCTGGCCAAGGTCCGCAGCACCATGTGCAACTGCGGCGCTGTCACCATCCCGGAGCTGCAGCAGAAGGCCAAGCTGACCCTGGTCTCCAGCGTCTCCATTGTGGAGGGCGGCGCCCACGACGTGGTGCTGAAAACCTCCAGCCAGAACGTGTAAGCAATACCTCCATTCCATAGAAACCTCCCCTGCTGCCGAGGCAACAGGGGAGGTTTTTTCTGGTTTACGAAGGCCGTCATTTTCATTGTTATTTTTCTTTGTTATAATGGCAGCAGAGAAGGTGCGCTTATGAATGAATATCCCAAAAGAAAACGTCTCAGGCTGCCGGAATATGATTACAGCGATTCGGGCGCCTATTTTGTCACCATCTGCACACAGAACCGGGCTTGCATTTTGTCCGACATCATCGTAGGGGAGGGTCTTGACCCTCCCGTGTGCAGGCAGTCAGACATCGGAGAAATCGTAGAAAACGAGATCCTGTCCATCTCCGCACGGTATCCAAATGTCAGCATCGAGAAATATGTCATCATGCCGAATCACATTCATATGATCGCGATGATTCATGCGGATGCGGGAGGGTCAAGACCCTCCCCTACACTCGCAGACGTGGTGCGGGTGATAAAATCCAAGAGCGCACATATTATCGGTGCACCGCTCTGGCAGCGCTCTTATCACGAACACGTGATTCGCAACGAACGCGACTATCTGGACATTTGGAGCTACATCGATAACAACCCCGCAAAGTGGGCAGAAGATCGATATTATTGCGAACAAATTTTGTAACACGAAAATCGCCGGCTCTTGCTTCTGCAAAAGTCGGCGATTTCTTTTGTTTTTACGCTTTTACGATGTCCTCACCGCGGAAGTACTTTCCGAGGGGCTTATAGAGGAGCGCGAATACCAGCACGGTGATCAGGATGTTCGGCAGCATATAGGCCAGGTTGTAGAGCAGGGAGTAGAACCAGGGGGAGTGCATGGACATGCCGAAGAAGGAGTCGGGCATATACTCGGCCCAGACGGTGGCGCCCACCACATAGTGCACCAGGAAGCGGGCCAGGCCGCCCACCACCGCGCCGGTGAAGATGCCGTAACGCTGGCCGCGGAACAGACCGGCAACGCCCAGGGCCGTGAAGGCGATCAGATAGTCGCCCAGGATGCTCTGCCAGCCGATGGCAAAGCCGCCGTCAAAGGTGAACTGCAGCACGCCGAACACAAAGCAGGCGGCGAGACCGCTGCCCAGACCCCAGCGGACGGAATACAGGATCAGCGGGACCATGGCCAGCACGATGGAGCCGCCCCAGGGCATCTCCCAGAGCTTGATCATGCTCAGAATCTGCGCCACGGCCACAAACAGCGCACCCTCCACCAGGGCTCTCAGCTTTTGGTTTTTCATGTCTTTCTACCTCCAAAAAAATTGCAGGCTCCGCAAAGGAACCTGCAAAGAAATACGATATCTTTCCTACGCCGGCATTACCCGGATCAGGTTCGATGGTATCAGCGCTCCATTACGCCGTTCTCAGCCAGGAAAACCCAGCTCCCATTTGCAAGTTTTAATTTACTCTTTTTCTGTGCATTTGTCAACCCCTTGTCAGACTCAAAGACAGGGCGTTGTTGAACATATGCAGGAAGATCGGCGCCCAGATGGTGCCGCTGCGGTCGTAGGCATAGGTCAGCGCAATGGAGATCGGGAGATATTGCAGCAGACCCAGCAGCAGCGTCCAGTCCTGATAGGCCACGGCGTACTGCCACACGTGGTAGAGACTGAAGGCCAGCACCGAGATCACATAGGCCAGGATTCGGTTTTTCCTCCGAATGGAGCCGAAGATCACCCCGCGGAAGAGGCACTCCTCCACGATGGGCACCATCAGCACCGCCATGGCAAACATCTGGTTCATGTTTCCAACGGCGATGTCCTCCACCGCGTCCTGATTGGGGCTCGGCGGCGTGCCCAAAAGCTGGGTAACGGCCCCGTAGATCAGCGACAGCACCATGCTGATCAGATAGGCCCACAGCAGCGCCCGGAAAAACTGCAGGATATTGTCCGTCATTCTCCGGTAGCTCAGCTTCAAAAAACGCCACATCCCGCCGACGATCACCAGAAAGCCCAAGCCGAAATAGAGCAGATTCATCTTCATGGAATCCGGCTCTCTTCCGAGGATGGCATAGAGCAGCAGGCCCAGCAGCAGCGGCAGCAGAATCACATGGATGGGCAGATAGATCCAGCCCAGAATCCGCTCCCGGCGGGTCATGATGTCATTCCAGGGTTCTTTTTGCATAGCCTCAGCCCTTCGCCTTTTTCTGCAGCTGATACAGCAGATTCATGGCCTCGATGGGGGTCACGGTGTCCAGATCGATCCGCAGCAGTTCTTCGGCGATCTCGCTGCCGCCCACGTCCGTGAGGGAGATTTGATCCTCCGCGGGCAGCACCGGCACTGCCAGCTCCGCCTTCCCGGCCTCCAGATCCTTCAGATAGCCCTTGGCTTTGTTGATGACGCTCTCCGGGAGCCCCGCCAGCTTTGCCACCTCGATGCCGTAGCTGTCGTCCGCCGCGCCCCGGACGATTTTTCGTAAAAACAGCAGCTTGCCGCCCTGTTTTTTCGCGGTGATGTTGTAGTTGCGCACGCCCTCCAGCTCCTGCTCCAGGGCGGTGAGCTCGTGGTAGTGGGTGGCGAACATGGTCTTGGCCCCCAGCTTCCGTTTCTCGGCGCAGTATTCCAGCACCGCTCTGGCGATGGCCATACCGTCGTAGGTGGAGGTGCCGCGGCCAATCTCGTCCAGGATCAGGAGACTTTTGGCGGTGGCGTGCTGCAGAATGGAGGCGGTCTCGCTCATCTCCACCATGAAGGTGCTCTGTCCGGCGGCCAGATCGTCGGAGGCGCCGATTCTGGTGAACACCCGATCCACCACGCCGATGGTGGCGCTTTTGGCCGGCACGAAGGAGCCGATCTGCGCCATGAGGACGATCAGCGCCGTCTGCCGCATGTAGGTGCTCTTGCCCGCCATGTTGGGGCCGGTGACGATGGCCACCCGGTCGGTGGTGTCGTTTAAGAAGGTATCGTTGGGCACGAACAGCACATCCTGCTGGGCCTGCTCCACCACGGGGTGCCGCCCCTCCCGGATGTCCAGGGTACGGCTCAAATCCACCTCCGGGCAGACGTAATGGTTCTTCACCGCCACCTCCGCCAGGGCGCAGAGCACGTCCAGCTGCGCCACCGCGTCCGCCGTGGCCTGGACTCTGGCCACCTCCCCGGCCACCAGCTCCCGCAGCTCCTGGAAGCGGCGGTACTCCAGATCCGCGATCCGCTCTCGGGCGGTGAGGAGGGTGTTTTCTAATTCTTTCAGCTCCGGGGTGAAGTAGCGCTCGTTGGAGACCAGGGTCTGCTTGCGGATGTACTCCTGGGGCAGCTCCACGTCTCCCGCGCTGTTGGGCACGTCGATGTAATAGCCGAAGACCTTGTTGAAGCCCAGCTTCAGCTTCTTGATGCCGGTGCGCTCCCGCTCCCGCTGCTCCAGATCGGCCACCATGCCGGCGCCGTTGTCCCGGATTTCTCTGAGGCGATCCACCTCGGGGTCGTAGCCGGTGCGGAGGATGCCTCCCTCCCGGATGGTGAAGGGCGGCTCGTCGCAGATGGCGGCGGAAATGCGCTGCTCCAGATCCGAGAGAATGTCCATGGCGGCGGTCTGCTTCAAAAGAGCGCTCTGGGAGCCCTCCAGCAGTCTGGTGAGGTTCGGCAGCTCCCGGCAGCAGGCGGCCAGCTGCACCATGTCTCTGCCGTTGGCGCTGCCGTAGACCATTTTTGCGATCAGCCGCTGCATGTCGCCGATGTTCCTAAGGGCCAGAACCAGCTCCGGACGGCGGAGGTTGTCGCTTACCAGCTCCTGCACGGCGGAAAGCCGCCGCTTGATCTGCACCGGGCTCAAAAGCGGCCTCTCCACCCAGGATCTCAAAAGTCTGCCGCCCATGGGGGTTTTCGTTTTATCCAGCACCCAGAGGAGAGTGCCCTTTTTCTCCCCGGAGCGGAGGCTTTCCGTCAGCTCCAGATTCCGCCGGGTGGTGTAATCCAGCTCCATGTACCGCTCGTCGCCGTAGAGCTCCGGCTGCCGCAGGTGGCCGAGATCGCATTTCTGGGTCTCCTGCAGGTAGCCCAGCAGGGCGCCGGCGGCGCAGACCGCGCCGGGGGCCTCCCCCATGCCAAGCTGGTCGATGTCGGAGGCGTCAAACTGCTCACAGAGTCGGGCGGCGGCCTCCATGGCCTCGAAGCGCTGCTCCCCCGCCTCCAGCATGCAGTTTAAGTTCTTCTGCAGAAACAGGCGGATCTCCTGGGTCTCGGCGGCGCCCATGCTGAGAACCGCCTCTCTGGGAGAAAATCTGCCCAGCTCGTTCAGGATATGCGTGACGGCGTCGTTGGGGAAGTCCGCCGCACAGAATTCGCCGGTGGAAATGTCGCAGAAGGCCACGGCGCCCCGATCCCCCGCCAGATAGACGCTGGCCAGATAGTTGGAGCGGCCCTCCTCCAGCATGGAGGTCTCGGTGACGGTGCCGGGGGTGATGACCCGGATCACGTCCCGCTTCACCAGTCCTTTCGCCAGCGCCGGATCCTCCAGCTGCTCGCAGATGGCCACCTTGTAGCCCTTGGCGATGAGCCTGCCGATGTACGCCTCCGCCGCGTGGTAGGGCACGCCGCACATGGGCGTCCGCTCGTCGGGATTCTCCACGTTGCGGTCCCTGGTGGTCAGGGTGAGATCCAGCTCTTTCGCCGCCGTCCGGGCGTCGTCGTCGAACATTTCATAAAAATCGCCCAGCCGGAAGAACAGCAGACAGTCCGGCTGCTGCGCCTTGATCTCCTGATACTGCCGCTTCATGGGCGTCAATTCGGCCATGTTGATTCCTCTTTCTTAGAAGTGTTATACCGGCTCCCCATACAGGGCCCAGGTGTTGCTGTCGGTGATTTTGACCTCCGCGAAGGTGCCCACGAGGCTTTCGTCGCCCTTCATATGCACCAGGCGGCCGCCGGTGGTGCGGGCGGTGAGATTCCACTCCCCTCTGCCGTCGGCGCCGTCGATCAGCACCCGCTGCACCGTGCCCTCATAGGCCTTGTGCTTCTCGGCGGAGATGGTGTTGGCGGCCTCCAGCAGGGCGTCGAAGTGCACCTGCTTCTCCTCTCGGGTGAAGGGGTCTTCCATCTTTGCCGCCGGGGTGCCCACCCGCTTGGAGTAGATGAAGGTGAACATGGCGTCGTAGCGCACCTCGTTCACCAGCGTCAGCGTCTCCTGAAATTCCTCTTCCGTCTCCCCGGGAAAACCCACGATGATGTCCGTGGTGAGCACCAGATCGGGCATGTACTGTCTGGCGAGGCGCACCTCGTCGAGATATTTCTCTCGGGTGTAGCTGCGGTTCATGGCCTTCAGCACCCGGTTGGATCCGGCCTGCACCGGCAGATGGAGATGGTGGGCGCATTTTTCGCAGGAAGCCATGGTCTGGAAGAGCTTCTCCGTGGCGTCTTTGGGGTGGCTGGTCATGAAACGGAGGACGAAATCGCCGGGGATGTCATTGATCATCTTCAGCAGATCCGCGAAGTCCACATCCTCCTCCAGATCCTTGCCGTAGCTGTTCACGTTCTGGCCCAGAACGGTGATGTCCTTGTAGCCGGCTTCCACCAGCTGCCGCGCCTCTTTGAGGATGTCGGCAGGCCTGCGGCTGCGCTCCCGGCCGCGGACGTAGGGGACGATGCAGTAGGTGCAGAAGTTGTTGCAGCCGTACATGATGCTGAGCCAGGCCTTCACGCTGCCGTCTCGCCGGAGCGGGATGCCCTCGGCCACGCTGCCGTCCTTGGGCGTGATCTCAAAGACCCGGTGGCGGTCCTTTGCCACGGTCTCGAACAGCTCCGGGAACCGCCAGAGCTCGTGGGGGCCGAAGACCAGATCCACGATCCGGTAGGATTTTTTCAGCTTTTCCGCCATATGGGGCTGCTGCACCATGCAGCCGCAGACCGCGATGATCTGGTCGGGGTTGCGCTCCTTGGTGTGGTTCAGCGCGCCCACGTTCCCCAGCACCCGCTGCTCCGCGTGCTCTCTGACGGCGCAGGTGTTGAAAATGACCACATCCGCCTCCTCGGGATCCGTGGTGAAGCCGAAGCCCATGGCGTTTAAATAGCCCCGCAGTTTCTCGCTGTCGGCCTCGTTCTGCTGGCAGCCGAAGGTGTCCACCATGGCGAGGGGCCGGCGGTTTCTGGAGGCGTAAAACCCGCGCATCCGGTCGCAGATATTCAGCTGCTCCGCCACCTGATCCGCCGTGATTTCCGTTCGTTTGTAGCTCATAATAATGTTATCCTCGATAAAAAGTATTACATATCAGTTTAACATTTAAGAGTGGAATTTTCAATGAAAATCTATTATAATAGGAAAAACAAGTGAGAAACCGGAGGATTCCCGATGTTGATCAAATCAACATCGGGAGCGCTCAGACGCCTTAAGGTGTCTGAGATCGATTTGAAAAGCGAGGGGAAGCCCATCCCCTCGCGCTCCCCATGCGTTATTCCAAATAAAAATGTGTTTCTTCAATCTGGAGGTTTCCAATATGCCTGATATTCAAATTCTCTCCCCCCATGTGGCGGATCTGATCGCCGCGGGCGAGGTGGTGGAGCGGCCCGCCAGCGTGGTGAAGGAGCTGGTGGAAAACGCCTTCGACGCCGGGGCCAAAAGCGTCACGGTGGAGCTGCGCGGCGGCGGGATGACCTATCTTCGGGTGACGGACGACGGCTGCGGCATGTCTCCGGAGGACGCGGGCATCGCCTTTCTGCGCCATGCCACCAGCAAGCTGCGCACCGCCAGAGACCTGGAGGCCATCGGCACCCTGGGCTTCCGGGGTGAGGCTCTGGCCGCCATCAGCGCCGTGAGCCACATCGAGCTCACCACCAGACGCCGGGAATCCGCCAGCGGTACCCGCATGACCCTGGCCGCCGGTGAGATCGAGACCATGTATGAGACCGGCTGCGCCGAGGGCACCACCATCATCGTGAAGGATCTCTTCTACAACACCCCCGCCAGACTGAAATTCATGAAATCCGACCGCTCCGAGGGAAGCTCCTGCGTCATGGCTGCCTTCCGCTGCGCGCTGGGCAGACCGGACGTCTCCGTGCGCTGCATCCGGGACGGCGAGGAGCAGTTCTTCTCACCCGGTGACAATCGGATGGAGTCCTGCGTTTACAGCCTTTTGGGCAGAGACGAGGCGAAAACCATGCTGGCCTGCTCCGGAGAGAACGAGGGCGTGAAGGTGGAGGGCTTCGTCAGCTCCCCCGCTGCAGGGAAGGGCAACCGCACCAAGCAGTTTTTCTTCTGCAACGGCCGCGTGATCCGCTCTCAGGCCCTGCAGGCTGCACTGGAGCAGGCCTATAAGCATACACTGCTGGTGGGGAAATTCCCTGCCTGCGTCCTCTACCTGACCCTCTCCAATGCCGCCGTGGACGTGAACGTGCACCCGGCCAAGACAGAAGTGAAATTCACCCGGGAGCGTGAGGTCTTCGACGCGGTCTATTACGCCGTCCGGGCCGCGCTGGACTCCGAGAGCCGCACCGCCGAGGTGCAGGTCTCCCCCGCCACCCAGAAGAAAGCGGAGCCGAGGGCAGATTTTTACCAGACCATGACCAGCGCGGAGTTCCGCGCCAAGCAGAGCGGCGGCGGTTTTGCTCCCGCGAGAACCTACGAGACTCGGACGCCCAGAGTAGAGGCGCCCCTGCGCTCCCCCGCCGCCCAGCCGAGACCGGCTTACACCCCGGCCCCGCCGATGCCGCGGCCACCCATGCCGAAGTCGGAGGTCAAGCCCGAACCGAAGCCTGATCCGAGACCGGAGCCGAAGCCGGTACAGACCGCCCTGGAGCAGTTCCCGGAGCACCCGGTGGATCAGCAGCCGGAGGCCCCCGCCCGATTCATCGGCGAGGCCATGCACACCTACATTCTGGTGGAAAAGGGCGAGACGCTGATCCTCATCGACAAGCACGCCGCCCACGAGCGCATCAACTTTGACCGGCTCAGCGCTCAAAATGAGCCGCTGATGAGCCAGACGCTGCTCTCCCCGATCCCCTTCGACCCCGACGACACCGACGCGGAGGTGCTCAGAGCGCAGATGCCGCTGCTGGAGGAGATGGGCTTCGAGCTCTCGGAGCTCAGCGGCGACAGCTTCCTGATCCGGGCGGTGCCGGAACTGATCCGGGAGCAGGACGCCAGAGCAGCCCTGGAGGAGATCTGCGCCGACCTGCGCCACGGCGGCACCTTGGACCCCAAGGCCGTGAGAGACGAGATTTTGAAAACCGTCTCCTGCAAGGCCGCCATCAAGGCCGGCTGGCAGACGGAGCCCCAGGAGCTTTTGAAGCTGGCGGAGGCGGTGCTCTCCGGCAAAGTCAAATACTGCCCCCATGGCCGCCCCGTGGCCGTGACCATGACCAGAAAAGAGCTGGATAAGCTGTTTCTCAGAATCGTTTAAGAGAAGGATTGGGAGTTTGTGTATCAGTGTGGAGTGTGGAGTTAGGAGTGTGGAGTTTAAAGAATCCTCTTCGGTGATGATGGAATTCTATTCTATTTCCATCGTTTTCGAAGAAAACACCTTTAAACTCCACTCTTCACACTCCAAACTCCAAACTCGTTGATAAACTTTATTTTATCTTTCAACCACACCCAAAAGGAGCCCCCATGGAACGCAAACGTTTTGATCGCCGCGACCTGATCTGGGCCGAGGACGACAACGAAATTCATCTGCTGCAGCGCGGCCAGCGCGGGATTTTCCGCGTACTGTTCAGCCGCGCCTTCTTCATTGCGCTCTTTTTGCTGGTGGAATTTGTGCTGGTGTTCCTGGCGGCCCACTATCTGGGGGAATACTCCTACACCTTCTACATTCTCAGCCGCATTCTGGCGGTGGTGCTGATTTTGTATCTGATGAACGAATCCGGCAACCCCGACCAGAAGATCACCTGGATCATCCTGATTCTGGTGGTGCCGGCGCTGGGGATCTCCCTTTACCTGATCGTGCGGATGGACGTGGGCCACCGGGTGGTAAACCGACGCCTCACCGAGACGATCCGGGAGACGGCGCCCCTCTTCCCCGACCAGAGCGCGGTCATGGAACGGCTGAAATATGAGGATCCCGCTCTCCGGGGCCTCGCCGCCTATACCCAGCGTGCCGTCAGCTGCCCGGTCTACGACAACACCTCCGCCGAATACTACCCCGGCGGCGAAGAGAAGTTTGCCGCCCTGCTGAAAGCCATTCTCAGCGCGAAGCACTTTGTTTTTCTGGAATACTTCATCATCGACGACGGTCAGATGTGGGGCCGGATTTTGAAGGTTCTGGAGCAGAAGGTGCGCCAGGGGGTGGAGGTGCGCGTGATGTACGACGGCATGTGCGCCTTTTCCAGAGTCCCCTACCGCTACCCGAAGCAGATGGAGGCCCTGGGCATCCGCTGCAAGGTGTTCTCTCCCCTGCGGCCCTTCGTCTCCACCTTTTACAACAACCGCGACCACCGGAAGATCGCCGTCATCGACGGGCGCGTGGCCTTCACCGGCGGCGTGAATCTGGCGGACGAATATATCAATCTCCGGCCCCGGTTCGGCCACTGGAAGGACGCCTCCATCAGCTTCGAGGGGCCCGCGGTCAGGAGCTTCACATTGATGTTCCTGCAGATGTGGAATCTGGACGAGACGGAGCCCGACGACTATGCCAGGTATCTGGCCTATGAGCACAGCCACACCGCCCCCGGCTACGTGCTGCCCTATTTCGACAGTCCGCTGGACAACGAGCTGGTGGGCGAGACGGTGTATCTGGACATCCTGAACCGGGCGGAGCGGTATGTGCACATCATGACGCCCTATCTGATCCTGGATCACGAGATGTGCATGGCCCTGACCACCGCTGCCAAGCGCGGCGTGGACGTGGAGCTGATTTTGCCCCACATCCCCGACAAAAAATACGCCTTCGCCCTGGCAAAGGGGCATTACCGGGAGCTGCTGGACGCTGGGGTGAAGATCTTCGAGTACACCCCCGGCTTCCTCCACGCCAAGGTCTTCGTCAGCGACGACAGGAAGGCCGTGGTGGGCACCATCAATCTGGATTACCGGAGTCTGTATCTCCACTTCGAGTGCGCCGCCTATATCAGCGGCTGTCCCGCCGTTGGGGATGTGGAAGCGGATTTCCGCAAGACCCGAGACGAGAGCATGGAGATCACCTCCGAAAACTGGGGCGTCAGCTTCTTCATGCGCCTCAGCGGTATTCTGCTGAAGCTGTTCGCGCCGCTGATGTGAGGTGCAGATCATGAAGAGAAAACCTTTGGATTTTCCACCGGACGCGGAGGTGTTTCGGGGCAGCAGCTGGAAGGATCATCTGATCATCGGCGTCTCACTTACCTTCGGGTTTGTCGTTGCGGTGATCGTATATGCGATTTTTGGTTTTGCAAGCCGGGACACCCGACTTGCGCTGCTGCTTTTGCTCGCTATTGCCGTCCTCGGCTTCCTGCTGCTCTGGCTTCTCGGCTGGGACGTTACCGTAATCCACAAGGGGCGTGTCACCGTGCGGGAAAACTGCGGGCGGGTTCGCTCGTTTTACCTCTCCGATGTGACCGGCTATCGGTATCTTCTGACCCGGCGCGACCCGCAGTTCATCCTTTACAGCGGCGAAAAGCGGCTGGGGAATTTTGCGGAAATGCCTGGAGAGGAACGGCTTCGGGAGCTGCTGCGTAATCAGGGCTGCCCGGTGCGGTTTTCCGGGAAGAATCAGCCGGAGTCCTTCCGCGTTGGGCCCTTTCTGTGTGTGGAGGGAGACCGTTTGTATCGCGGAAAGCACTGCTGGCCCCTCGCGTCTTTCCGTGTGGAACGGCCCTATCTCACGCCGAAGCTGGTGACCCCAGACGGAAAACGAATCGCCGCGCTGCCGAATTACAGAAATCTCGATCTGCTGGCCTGGACGCTGGAGCAAAAGGGCGTCTCCTGCCGCAATCTGCTGCCGACATTGTAAAACCGGACAAGCCTTCTTCGGCCTGTCCGGTTGGTTTTTTATTCTCCGAAGGTCACATTGATGTCTCCGGTGTCGGTTTTGATAAACACCGGGATGCCGCCTTCGGTGTTGTAGAACTTCCCCTGCTTCAATCCATCCACCAGAATGTCGCCCACGTCGGTGTCCACCATCAGGGCGTAGTCCGACAACTTTCCGGTGAGATTCACTTCCAGATCTCCCACATCGCTGGTGGCGGTGACGGAGCTCCCATTCACCTCTGACATCGTCACATTGCCCACGTCACATTCCGCGTCCAGGCTTCCGGTTACGGTCACTTGGTTAAAGAACAGGTCGCCGGTGTCCGCCTCGGCTTTGATATTCACAGCCTGCACATCCTTAATCGTCAGGTTCCCCACATCCGCCGAAAGCTCTGCGCCCCCAAGGGTGAGCCCCTCGACACGCACATCGCCCACATCCGTCTCCAGATCCAAGGCGATCTCCGACGGCACCGTGACATGGATGTACGGACTGGCGCTGATGGTCTTGCCGAAGTTCAGCCAGAGGGTTTTCTCTCCCTTCGGAGCGTCCTGAATGGTGAGAACACCGTTTTGCTCCGTGATCTTCGGCTCGAAATAGAGCGCGTACTCCACCGCCCAGGCGTCGCCGGCCTGGAGGGTGATATTCGCCACGTCCGCGTCGATGACCAGGGACGTGGGGCTCTCCGGGGTGAAGCTCCCTTCCACCAGCTTTTCAGGAGCCGAGCCGCCGTTTCCAAAATGCACAGTGCCCCGCACGTAGCCGATGCCAACATAGGCCGCAGCCAATACCAAAAGGATCAGAAGCACGATCCCGATGTCTCTCCAGATGCGATTCATGGTGTTCGCTCCTTTCTCCAGGAAAGCAGATTCTGCACTTACTATATTTCATGGCAGTGAGAACGTCAAGGGCCAATTCCCGACGCAGACCCATACTCTCTGCGCAATAAATCAAATTGAGAGTTTAGCGGGCACCACAAACAGGTCCCCGCCCTACAAAAAAGCGATAAACTGGAATTTTCATAAAACTCCCTCCGACACATTTCTGCATCGGAGGGAGTTCTTTACGCGTATTTTTCCCGTTCCTGGACGGCGAGGGCGTCGCAGCGGTTGTTGTACTCGTTCTCCGCGTGGCCCTTGACCCAGTGGACGGTGACCTCGTGGGTCTGGAGCAGACTGTCCAGCTCCTGCCAGAGGTCGGGATTTTTCAGCGGGCCTTCCTTCCGCCGCCAGCCCTTGGCCTTCCAGCCTTGCAGCCAGCCCTGATTGATGGCGTTGGAGATATACTGGCTGTCGGTGTAGAGATCCACCCTGCAGGGCTCCTTGAGCTTTTTCAGTCCGGCGATAACGCCGGAGAGCTCCATGCGGTTGTTGGTGGTGTCCGCCTCCCCGCCAGAGAGCTCCAGCTCGTGGCTGCCGTATTTCAGGATCGCCGCCCAGCCGCCGGGACCGGGGTTGCCGGAGCAGGCGCCGTCGGTGTAGATGGTGACGGATTTCATGCCTCAGGCTCCTGCGGGGTCTCGGCTGGTGCTTCGGCGGCTTCCTCCTCGGTGTCCTCCATGTGCTCGGTGAGGGCCACGGAGATGACCTTGGAGCCCTCGCCCAGACGCATGACGCGCACGCCCTGGGTGGCGCGGCCGGTGATGGAAATGCCCGCCGTATGGCTGCGGATCATGGTGCCGTCGTTGGAGACCGTCAGGATATCGTCCTCGTCGGAGACCAGCTTCACGGCTGCCACCGGGCCGGTCTTCTCGGTGATGTTGTGGTTCTTCAGACCCTTGCCGCCGCGGTGCTGCACGCTGTCGCCCCGGAGATATTCCTCCATGGGCGTGCGCTTGCCGTAGCCGTTTTCGGTGATGGAGAGCACAAACTTGCCCGGCACGGCAACCTCGGCGCCGATGACCTCGTCACCCTCCCGGAGGCCGATGCCGCGGACGCCGGTGGCCGCTCTGCCCATGGCGCGGACGTCGGACTCCGCAAAGCAGATGGCCATGCCGTTTCGGGTGGCCAGGAGGATGTTGTTCTCCCCGGTGGTGCCCATGACGTTGATGAGCCGGTCTCCCTCCTCCAGATTCACGGCCCGCAGACCGATGTTCCGGATGTTCTTGAAGGCGGAGACCGCCGTGCGCTTGACGGTGCCGTTCTTGGTTGCGAAGAACAGGAAGCTGTCGTCGTCGGTCTCACGGAAGTGGAGCATGGCGCTGACGCGCTCGCCGGGCTCCACGGGGATGATGTTGACGATGTTGGTACCCTTGGCGGTGCGGCTGCCCTCCGGGATCTGGTATCCCTTGCGGCGGTAGACCTTGCCGGAGTCGGTGAAGAAGAGGATGAAATCGTGGGTGGAGGCGGTGAACACCGTCTGCACATAATCTTCCTCTCTCAGTGCCTGGGCGCGGACGCCCTTGCCGCCGCGCTTCTGGGCGGTGTATTCCGCAGCGGGTACGCGCTTGATGTAGCCGCCGCTAGTGAGGGTGAAGACGCAGTCCTCCTCCTCGATGAGATCCTCGATGTCGATCTCGTTTTCCACATCCTGGATCTCGGTGACGCGGTCTTCGCCGTACTTGTCGCGGATGGCGATGAGCTCGTCCTTCAAAACGCCCTTGATCTTCTCGGGATCGGCCAGCAGCTCGCGGAAATAGGCGATCTTGGCCTCCAGCTCCTCGTATTCCTTCTGGAGCTTCTCCCGGTCCAGACCCTGGAGTCTGCGCAGCTGCATTTCCAGAATGGCCTGGGCCTGCACGTCGGAGAGATTGAACCGGGCCATGAGGTTTTCCTTGGCGTCGTCGTAGCTCTCACGGATGATGCGGATGACCTCGTCGATGTTGTCCTGGGCGATCAGCAGACCCTGGAGCAGATGCTCCCGCTCCAGCGCCTTCTTCAGATCGTGCTGGGTGCGGCGGGTGATGACTTCCTCCTGGAAGACCAGATATTCGTCCAGAATCTCCCGGAGGGTCAGGATCTTCGGCTGCCGCTGGTTGTTCACCAGAGCCAGCATGATGATGGAGAAGCTGGACTGCAGCTGGGTCATGCTGAACAGGCGGTTCAGCACCACCTGGGGGTTGGCGTCGCGCTTGAGCTCGATGACCATGCGCATGCCGTTGCGGTCAGACTCGTCGCGCAGGTCGCTGATGCCGTCGAGACGCTTGTCGCGCACCAGCTCCGCGATGTTTTTCAGAAGCTGGCGCTTGTTCACCTGGTAGGGCAGCTCCGTGACGATGATGCGGGTGCGGTGGTCGCGGCCGTACTCCTCAAACTCAGTTCTGGCGCGAACCACGATCTTGCCTCTGCCGGTGGCGTATGCCTGGCGGATGCCCATGCGGCCCATGATGATGCCCCTGGTGGGGAAATCGGGGCCGGTGATGTGCTCCATCAGGTCGAACAGCCCGGCGTCGGGATTGTCCAGCACGCAGATGCAGGCGTTGATGACCTCGGTGAGATTGTGGGGCGGGATGTTGGTGGCCATGCCCACGGCGATGCCGCTGGAGCCGTTCACCAGCAGGTTGGGGAAGCGGCTGGGCAGCACGCGTGGCTCTTTTCTGGTCTCGTCGAAGTTGGGATCCCAGTCCACGGTCTCCTTATCGATATCCCGCAGCATCTCGTCGGAGATGCGGCTCATACGGGCTTCGGTATAACGGTAGGCCGCAGGGGGGTCGCCGTCCACGGAACCGAAGTTGCCGTGACCGTCGATGAGGGGGTAGCGCATGGAGAAGTCCTGGGCCATACGCACCAGCGCGTCATAGACCGAGGCGTCGCCATGGGGGTGATAGTGACCCAGCACGTCACCGACGGCGGTGGCGCACTTTTTATAGGGATTGTTTCTGGTCAGACCGCCCTCGTACATGCTGTAGAGGATGCGGCGGTGCACCGGCTTCAGGCCGTCGCGGACGTCCGGCAGGGCGCGGCCCACGATGACCGACATGGCGTATTCGATGTAGCTGGTCTGCATTTCGCGCACCAGCTCGGATTCGGTGATCTTCTGCTCGGGGAAGGCGATGTCCTCCGGTTTGTAGCTTCTGTTGTGTGCCATTGGATGTTCGCCTCCTTAAATGTCCAGATTCTGCACATACTGTGCGTTCGACTCGATCCAGGCGCGGCGGGGCACCACTTCCTCACCCATCAAAACGGTGAAGATCTGGTCAGCGGCCACGGCGTCGTCGAGGGTGATGCGTCTGAGGGTGCGCTTTTCCGGATCCATGGTGGTCTCCCACAGCTCGTGGGGATCCATCTCACCAAGGCCCTTGAAGCGGCTGATGTCCACCTTGGCGTTGGCGTTGTCGGCCCGCAGCTCCGAGCTGATCTTGTCGCGCTCGGCGTCGGAATAGGCCACCCGCTGCTGCTTGCCTCTGGAGAGTTTATACAGCGGCGGCACGGCGGAATAGACGTAGCCGTTCTCGATCAAGGGCCGCATATACCGGAAGAAGAAGGTCAGAAGCAGCGTCCGGATGTGGGCGCCGTCCACGTCGGCATCGGCCATGATGATGATTTTGTGGTAGCGGAGCTTTTCGATGTTGAACTCATCCCCGATGCCGGCGCCAAGCGCCACAATCAACGGATAGAGCTTGTCGTTGCCGTAGATCTTGTCGGCTCTCGCCTTCTCCACGTTCAGCATCTTGCCCCACATGGCCAGGATCGCCTGGAAGCGGCTGTCCCGGCCCTGGATGGCGGAGCCCGCAGCGGAATCGCCCTCGACGATGTAGATCTCGCAGAGGCTGGGGTCCCGCTCGTTGCAGTCCTGCAGCTTGTCCGGCATCTGGCCGGAGTCCAGGCCGGTCTTTCTTCTGACGGATTCACGGGCCTTTCTGGCGGCCTCGCGGGCTCTGGAGGCGGTGAGGGCCTTCTCCACGATGGCCTTGGCCATGGCGGGGTTTTCCTCGAAGAAATCCGTCAGCTTCTCCTGGACGATGCCGTCCACCAGGGTGCGCATCTCGGAGTTGCCCAGCTTGGCCTTGGTCTGGCCCTCGAACTGGGGCTCGGTGAGCTTCACGGAGATGACGGCGGTGAGGCCCTCGCGGCAGTCCTCGCCGGAGAGGGAGTCGCCCTCCTTCAGCGCGCCGGTCTTTTTGCCGTAGGCGTTCAGAACTCTGGTAAGCGCCGTTTTAAAACCGGTCTCATGCATGCCACCCTCGGGGGTGTGGATGTTGTTGGCAAACGAGACCAGGGTCTCGTTGTAGCTGTCGTTGTACTGCAGCGCAATCTCGGCCTCGGAGTCCGTGCGCTTGCCGGAGACATAGATCACGTCCTGATGCAGGGCGGTTTTGTGCCGGTTGATATACTTGACAAACTCCCGGATGCCGCCCTCATAGTACATGCTGTCGGAGACGGGGCCGGTGTTTACGCCCTCTTCATTGATGTGGGGCCGCTGGTCGGTGATGGAGATCCGGAGGCCCGCGTTCAGGAAGGCCTGCTCCCGCATGCGCTTGTGGAGGGTCTCATAGTCATACTCCAGCACCTCGAACATCTCGGGGTCGGGCTTGAAGCGGACGGTGGTGCCGGTGCGCTCGGTCTTGCCGATGACGGTCTTGTGCTGGGTGATGTCGCCGCGGCTAAACTTCATCTGGTGGATCTCTCCGTCCTTGTGGACCTCCACCTCCAGCCACTCGGACAGGGCGTTGACCACGCTGGCGCCTACGCCGTGGAGACCGCCGGAGACCTTGTAGCCCCCGCCGCCGAACTTGCCGCCGGCGTGCAGAACGGTGAAGACCACCTCCAGAGCGCTCTTGCCGGTCTGGGGCTGGATGTCCACGGGGATGCCGCGGCCATTGTCGGAGACGCGGATGATGTTTCCGTCCTCGATGACCACCTCGATGTGGTCGCAATAGCCTGCCAGAGCCTCGTCGATGGAGTTGTCCACGATCTCATAGACCAAGTGGTGCAGACCGGAGGCCGACGTGGAGCCGATGTACATGCCCGGACGCTTCCGGACTGCCTCCAGTCCCTCCAGAACCTGAATTTGACTGGCGTCGTATTCCTGTGTGATTTTATCCGTGATTTCTGCCATATAGATACCTCTGTTTCCAGAATGAATTTACACTTTCAGTTATAGACAAACCCTCTCAGTCACGGCTATTATCCGCCGTGCCAGCTCCCCCAAAGGGGGAGCCAAGGGGCGTCCCTATTTTATATATCCGTCAAAGACAGATTCCAGCTTCTGAATCTGATAAGCTCTCCACCTTCGATGGACAGCCGCCGGAATCAATATAAACAGAATCAGAAAAGTTGCTATGCTGATCGGCTCCGCCTTTGGCTGAATGACCCATGTCACCGCAAACCAGAGGAAGAAGAAAAAGCCCAGCAGGATTTTATATACCTGCGGATAGCGAAACTTTGCCCGCAGCCGGCTGCCTTCCCCATCCTGGGTGATGGTTCCCCTCAAATAGAGATCCTGAATAAAGTAGTGTAAAAAGCCTTTGTCGCGGGAATAAAAGACAAAATCCACACCGTTCTCCGTTTTTTGAGAGGAACTGTAGATGTGGTTTACGCGCATCAAATCCCCGTGAAAATAGGGAGCGTTGAAGACTTCAAAGGTCATGGCCTGCAATCTTTCAGCCGCTGCCGTCGGTGAGAGAGAAAGCTGAAATTCCATATTGATTCAGAGTCCCAGCCCGCTCTGCTCACTGCGCTTCTGCAGGGTGGCGGGACTGATCTGACTGAGAATATACCGCTGGCCGCTGCCCAGAGAGCAGATCACCAGAGATCTGGGAAGATCCTCGGCGGCGTTTTCCACCTGTCCCGCCTGCTCCACCATGGCGAGGGTCTCCCGCGTCCGGTGGGACCAGGTGACGGTGTCCAGATCGAAGATGCCGACGATGCTGTTTTTTCGCACGATGCAGTTGTTTCCAAGATGCAGATACATATGCTTTCCTCTGTCATCCTGAGCGACCAAAGGGAGTCGAAGGATCTCACATTCTTGAACCCAGATTCTTCGACTTCGCTGCGCTCCGCTCAGAATGACACATTGAAATGTTTATCGAATCATCCCGTTTCGGACGGTCAAAACCTTTCCGCCGGTGCGCTCGGCGATGTGCTCGTCCTCGCAGCAGGTGATCAGAGTCTGGCCGCCGCCAATGCGGTTTAAGACGAACTCCTGCCGCTTGGCGTCCAGCTCTGAGAGCACATCATCCAGCATCAGAACCGGAGGTTCCCCAAATTCATCGGTGAAGATCTCCCGCTCCGCCAGCTTCAGACTCAATGCAGCAGTCCTAGTCTGCCCCTGGGAGGCAAAAGCCCGGGCGCTCTGGCCGTTTAAGTAGATCAGCAGATCGTCCTTGTGGGCGCCGGTGAGGCACTGGCCGCTCTCCAGTTCCGCCCTTCGGTGGGCCTCCTGATGCTCGCAGATCTCGTAATAGATCTCTTTTTCCGAGGCCAGCGGATTGGTGACGGTGCTGACCGTCTGATATTCCATGGAGAGCTGTTCCCTTCCGCCTGCGAAGTCGCTGTGGATGGGCGTGGCGGCAGCCTCCAGCCGCTTGGCGTAGGCCGCCCGATACCGGATCAGCTTGGCCGAAACTCTGCACATCTGGTTGGAGTAATCGTCCAGCATGTCCAGCAGGGCCGGTTTTTCGTGCCAGTCTCTCAAAATGCTGGCCTTCTGCTCCTGAAGTCTGTGATACTCGCTGAGCAGCTGGCCGTAGTTGGGCCGCAGCTGGGCAATGGCCAGATCCATCATTTTTCTGCGTTCCGCGGCGCCGGAGCGGATGATGCTCAGATCGTCCGGACAGAACAGTACAGCGGCAAAGCTCCCCGCCAGCTCGGTGGCGGTCTTCTTCACGCCGTTTTGGAGGATCTGCTTCCGCTGGCCCCGCTTCATGCGGATATGGACGGTCTGGTCTCTCCCCTGTCCGTAGACGTCCGCCAGCACGGTGGCCTCGGAATAGTCGAAGCCGATCAGCTCTCGGTCAAATCGGGTGCGGAAGCTCCGGCCGCCGGTGAGCAGATAGACCGCCTCCAGCAGATTGGTCTTTCCCTGGGCGTTTTCGCCGGAGATGACGTTGGTGCCGGGAGAAAACTCCGCCGAGGCCATGTCATAGTTCCGAAAGCCGTTGAGGGCGATGCGCCGGATCTCCATTACTGGGCCTCGACCCGGATCTCCGCGTCGGCGAAGGATACCACGTCGCCGGGACGGATCTTCTTGCCCCGCATGGTGCAGACCTCGCCATTGACTGTCACCATACCGTCAGCGATGACCATTTTCGCCTCGCCGCCTGTGCCCACCAGGGACGCGAATTTCAGCAGGGCGTCCAGCTTGATGAATTCACTTGTAATCTGAATGGTTTCCATAGCGTTTTACTGGCCGGCTCTCAGACGCACCGGGAGGATCATATAGGTGAAGTTGGCGCTGCCGTCGGCGGCCTTGAGGATGCAGGGGGAGGAACCGGTGTTCAGGCAAAGCACCACCTCGTCCGCCGGAGCATTTTTCAAAGCGTCGGAGAGATACCGGTCATTGAAGCCGATCTCCAGACCCTTACCGTCGCCCTCGCTGGGGCAGACATCCTCGGCCTTGCCCATGGGGGTGGCACAGAGGAAGTCCACGGCGTCCTGGTTGAAGGTGAGGCGCAGGGGCGTGCGGACCTTATCGTCCACGATGAGGCTCACGCGTTCCACAACGTGCAGCAGCTCCGCCCGATCCACCTTCACGGTGACGCGGAAGGTCTCGGGGATGGCCTTTCTGTAGTTCAGGAAGTCACCCTCCAGCAGGCGGGAGAGGATCACGGTCTCGCCCACGGTGAAGGAGATGTACTTGTCGCCCACGGCCAGCTTGACGGTCTCGTCACTGTCCTCGCAGAAGCGCTCCAGATCGCTGAGGGCGGTGCCGGGGACGATGAAGCTGCAGTCCTCGCCGTAGCCCTCCACGGCCTCCCGCCGCAGAGCCAGACGGTAGCCGTCCACGGAGACGATGCGCAGCTCGTTCTGCTCCAGCTCGAACAGGGAGCCGGTGTACACCGGGCGGGCGTCGTTGTTGCTGATGGCGAAGGAGGTCTCGTTGATCATGGTCTTCAGCAGATTCTGAGGCAGCTCCAGACCCTTGGCGCTCTCGATGGCGGGCAGCTCCGGATAATCCTCGGCGCTGATGCCCACCACGTCGAAGTGGGCCTTGCCGCACTTGACGCTGACGGTGTTGTTCTCCACCGAGAAGGTGAGCACGCCGTCGGGCATTCTTCTGAGCATCTCGCAGAACAGTCTGGCGTTGATGACGATGCTCCCCTGCTCCGCCACGTCGGCGGGCATGGTGGCGTAAATGGCGCGCTTCAGGTCATAGCCAGTGATGCAGACCGCGTCGCCGGCCTCCACCAGCAGCCCCTCCAGGCTGGGAACCGGGCTTTTGGAAGCAACCGCTCTGGCAGCGGACAGGGCCGCCTGCTGCAGCGCATATTTTTCACAGGAAAATTTCATACGGGACTCCTCCTTGATCCTATAAAATTCTTTCTCGTTTCTCCGAAAGGAGAGGTTTTAAAGATTTAGTAGCAGTAGTAGAGCTGTGGAAACCGTGGAAAACGCGGAAAAATCCTTGAAAACGGAGAGAAAACCCGTGTGGAAAAGATGTGGAGAAAAAATAGGACTTTCCACACCCGGTTTTTTCCAATTACAGAATGTTGGCGATTCCACAGAAAACAAACAGAATTTCCACAGAAAACGTTGGAAAGAGAACTTCAGTTTCTGCTGTGGATGTTGCTGGTAATGTCCTTCACCGCGGAGGCGATCTCCGGATCGGATTTCACCAGAAGCTCGATCTTCTCCACCGAGGTGTGGACGGTGGAGTGGTCGCGGTTCATCTCTGCGCCGATCTGGGCCAGGGACAGATTCGTGTTGGTCTTGATCAGATACATGGCGATCTGCCGGGCGAAGGTGGTGTTCCGGTCCCGCTTGGAGCCGCGGAGCTCCTTGGACTCGATCTGAAAATACCTTGCGGTCTCGTCGATGATGATCTCCGGCGTGGGGATGTAGACCCCGGTGCGGATCACGTCCCGGATGGCCCGGTCGATGGTGGCGGTGTTGATGGGATTGTGATCCAGATTCTGATAGGCGGTGAGTTTTTTCACCACGCCCTCCAGCTGGCGGACGTTGGAGGTGATCTGCTCGGAGATGTAGTGGACGCACTCGTCCGGCAGCAGCATGCCCACCTGGGCCGCCTTGTAGCGGGTGATGGCCATGCGGGTCTCCAGATCCGGCGGCGCCACGTCAGCCAGGATGCCGCCCTCGAACCGGCTCTTCAGTCGGTCACTGAGGTTGCGGATCTCCATGGGCGGACGGTCAGAGGTGACGACAATCTGCTTGTGGGCGTTGTACAGCGCCTCATAGGTGTGGAAAAACTCGTTCTGGGTCTCCTCTTTTTTGGAGAAGAACTGAATGTCGTCCACCAGCAGCAGGTCGGCCTTGCGGTATTTCTCCCGGAAATTGTCCATGTCGCCGGTCTGCATGGAGTGAATCATGTGGTTCATGAAGTCTTCGGCCTTGGTGTAGACCAGATTCACATCCGGCTGCTCTTTCCGGATGTGGTTGCCGATGGCCAGCAGCAGGTGGGTCTTGCCCAGACCGGAGTTGCCGTAGATGAACAGCGGATTATAGAGCGTGCCTGGATTTTGAGCCGCGCCCAGGGCAGCCGCGTGGGCAAACTGGTTGGAGGGGCCCACGATGAAGTGGTCGAAGGTGTAGCCCTCCAGCTCCGGCAGATCGTCCTTGGGCGGCAGTTTGCGCTTATACTCCTCCAGCTCGTCCTCTCCGGCCAGAATGTTCAGCTCAAACTTGCAGGAGAAGAGCTCATACAGCGCCTGGGTGATCAGCGTCTCGTATCGGGAGAGGATCACATCCCGCTTCATGGAGGAGGTGGTGTGCAGCGTCAGGCGGTTTTCGCCCAGCTCGATGGCCGTGCAGTCGGCAAACCAGGTGTTATAGGTTGTGGGGGTCAGATGCTCGGAGATCATCTTCAAAACCAGTTCCCAGACCTCATTTGTGGCGTTATTCATAGCTCGAACCTCAAAAAGCAGATAATAACCGAGTTACGGAAGTATGCGGTAAAATCCGCATATATGGCGTGCACGCACGCCATATGATTATACCGTTGCAACGTCATCATCCGCTATTTGCATTTTCAATACAAATAGCACAACACAAAGCAGGGCTTTGTGTTGCACAGCGAACGCTGTGGTGATGATAAAGTCATAGAGACATTATACCAGAGAACAGGCCGCAATGCAACAGATATTTTATTTATATAGTATATTTAAATACTTGTAGATTTAAAAGAGAAATAATAAGGGACGGTCATTTCACTTTTTCGGAAGCCCGGGAACTTCATTTGCTTTTTCCTGTTTTCATATGATATAATAAATTTTCAAACGCAAAAATCAGGAGGAACTGTTTTGATTCTATCACAGCAGACCGCAGAACTGTTTCACGCCAAAGACGCCGCCTCGCTCCGGGAACTGTTGGAGGGAGGGCGGCTTCCTGCGCTCTTTACGGGCCTCAGTGCCGCCGCCAGAGCCCATCTGGCCTCCGTGTTGTATGCCGAGACCGGCAGTCCCGTGGTGGTTGTCTGCGCCGACGAGAGCGCGGCTGAGACCTTCGCAAGGGACGCCTCTGCCCTATTAAATCAGCCGGTGCCGGTTCTGGCGGCCAGAGATTATACCTTTTATACCGCCGTCAGCGTCTCCAGACAGACCGAGCAGCGGCGGATCGGCGCCCTCTATGCCATTGCCGATGGAAAGACGCCGCTGGTTGTGGCCACGGTCTCCGGT
Organism: uncultured Clostridia bacterium; assembly: GCA_946187035.1. GTDB lineage: Bacteria > Bacillota > Clostridia > Oscillospirales > Oscillospiraceae > CAG-103. The sequence goes on from CAMHPQ010000011.1 coordinate 22,976, forward strand.
ATGCTCCAGAGGGCCATTCCGAGAGATCTTCTGATGCAGACGGCCTTCACCATCGAGGACGGCGCCACGGTGCCCCCGGAGGATGTGGAATATGCCCTGCTCCGCTGCGGGTATCTGCGCACTCAGCAGGTGGAGGGCCCCGGCCAGTTCAGCCGTCGCGGCGGCATTCTGGATCTGTACTCCCCCGCCGACGAGCTGCCGGTGCGCATTGAGTTCTGGGGGGACGACATCGACTCCATGAGTTACTTTGAGATCGACTCCCAGCGGCGCACGGAGAGTCTGAAAATCTGCCGGATTCTCCCCGCGGCGGAGACCCTGCCCACCCTCTATCCCGGCGGCATGACCGCCCTCGGCGGGCAGCTGATCAAAATGAGCGAAAAGGCCGCCAGGCGCAAGGCCTCCAGACAGGCGGAAAATCTGGTGAAAGCCCTCAGACAAGACGGCGAGGTGCTCTCCGACGGCAATCCCCTGCCGGCGGCGGACCGGTACATGGGGGTGGTCTACGAGCAGTTTGAGACCGCACTGGACTACCTCTCCCCCGAGACCGTAGTCTTATTGGATCAGCCGGGACGATGCGCGGATCGGGCAAAGGAATACGTCAAGCAGCTCTCCGACGATGTGATCCAGCTCACCGCCCAGGGCACCATGCTGGCAAGGGCAGATCAGTTCTATCGCCCCTGGAGCGAGCTGGTGCGGGGTCTTTCGGAATTTGCGCTGTTCTTTGCCGACAGCTTCACCATGGGCCGCTATCCGCTGGATCCCAAATCCGTCTGCGGCATCACGGTCAAGCAGCTGGCCTCCTACGGCGGCAGCATCCAGACCGCCATGGAGGACATTCGGCACTACCTGGGCATGGACTATCAGGTGGTGGTGCTGGCCGGCGACGAGCGCCGGGCGCGGCTGCTGAGCGAAATGCTGCAGAACCACGAGATCGCCGCCTCCTTCGCCCTGCATCCGAAGCATCTGCCGGAGCCGGGAACCTGTCTCGTGATGGTGGGTACCCTCTCGGCGGGTCTGGAATACACCCACGCGAAATTCGCCATCCTCACGGACACGCAGATTGCCGGCGGCCTTCGCAGACAGTCGAAACACAAAAAGAGCAAATCCAACCGGGAGGCCATCACCAGCTGCGCGGATCTGACCGTGGGGGATCTGGTGGTTCACGACGTACACGGCATCGGACGCTTCGGCGGCATTGTGCAGATGCCGGTGGACGGCGCTGTGAAGGATTACATCAAAATCCACTTTGCGGGCACGGACTGCCTCTATGTCCCCGCAACCCAGCTGGACATGGTGTCGAAATACATCGGCGCCGGCGAGGATCACCCGGTAAAACTCTCCAAAATGGGCGGCGCGGACTGGAACCGCACGAAAACCAGAGCCCGCGTGGCCGCCAAGAAGCTGGCGGTGGATCTTTTGGGGCTCTACGCCCAGCGCTCCAAGGCCGAGGGCCACGCCTTCGCCCCGGACAGCCCCTGGCAGATGGAATTTGAAGAGCGGTTCGGCTATCTGGAGACCGAGGATCAGCTCCGGTGCATTCGGGAGATCAAAGACGACATGGAAAAGCCCACGCCCATGGACCGCCTGCTCTGCGGCGACGTGGGCTACGGCAAGACCGAGGTGGCCCTCCGGGCGGTGATGAAGTGCATTCTGGACGGGCAGCAGGCGGCCATTCTGGTGCCCACCACGGTTCTTGCCCAGCAGCACTATCAGACCGCCGTACAGCGGTTTTTCGGCTTCCCGGTGGAGATCCGCACCCTCTCCCGCTTCAACTCCCCTGCCCAGAACAAAAAGGCCCTGGAGGACATCCGCTCCGGCGAGTGCGATCTGGTGGTGGGCACCCATAAGCTGCTGCAGAAAAACGTGGAATTCAAGCGTCTGGGCCTGCTGATCGTGGATGAGGAGCAGCGCTTCGGTGTGGGCCACAAGGAGCACATCAAGGAGATGAGCAAGAACGTGGACGTGCTGACGCTCTCCGCTACGCCCATCCCCAGAACCTTGAATATGGCCCTCTCCGGCATCCGGGACATGTCCACCATTGAGGAGCCGCCTGTGGACCGCATGCCCGTGCAGACCTTCGTCATGGAGCACGACTGGGCCATCCTCTGCGACGCCATGAGAAGAGAGCTCCAGCGCGGCGGCCAGGTGTACTATCTCCACAACCGCGTGGACTCCATTGACCGCACGGCCTTCCGGCTGCGGGAGATGCTGGACAACGTCACCGTGGCCGTGGCCCACGGGCAGATGAACGAGGAGGAGCTCTCCGCCGTCATGCGCAGCGTGGCCGAGGGGGAGATCCAGGTGCTGGTCTGCACCACCATCATCGAGACCGGCATCGACATTCCCAACGTCAACACCCTCATCATTGAGGACGCCGATAAGATGGGCCTGGCCCAGCTCCACCAGCTCCGCGGCCGCGTGGGACGCTCCAACCGGAGAGCCAGCGCCTATCTCACTTTCCGCAGAGGCAAACAGATCACCGAAATTGCGGAAAAGCGCCTGAACGCCATTCGGGAGTTTGCGGAGTTCAACTCCGGTTTCCGCATCGCCATGCGGGATCTGGAGCTCAGAGGCGCCGGCAACATCCTTGGCGCGGAGCAGTCCGGCCACATGATCGACGTGGGCTATGACATGTACTTAAAGCTGCTGGAGGAGGCCGTTCAGGAGGCCAAGGGGGAAAAGCCCCAGAAGAAGGCCGAGTGCTCGGCGGATCTGGCCATCACCGCCAACATCCCGGAGAGCTATGTCCCCTCCCAGGAACATCGGCTGGATCTCTATCGTCGTATGGCATTGGTACGCTCCGAGGCGGAGGCCGACGATCTGATGGACGAGATCATTGACCGCTTCGGCGATCCCCCGCCCCAGGTCAACGCCCTGCTGCAGGTGGCGCTGCTCCGGGCCGACGCCGGAAAAGCCGGCATCACGGAGATTGCCCAGAAGAAGGGCGAGCTGCGGTTCCTGATGACGGAGTTTGACATGCGCATTGTGAACACCCTTTACCAGAGACCGGAGTTTAAAAAGCGTTTGCGGGTAGACACGGGCCCCGTTCCGGGTGTATTATTGAAGATAAGTCAGCAAAACCGCATCCTCTCTGAGGCCCGCAGCTTCATCGCCGCCTGGGCCGAGACCGCGAAGACCTTCGCCGTCGGGGACGCGGAAACCGATAAAGGAGTTTGATCTATGAAACGGAAACTTTCCATTCTGCTGGCGGCGGCCATGCTGCTGCTCTCTCTGGCGGGCTGCACCTCCACCGAGGTCCATAGCTATTCCGAGGATGAGGCCGCTTCCACCGAGGACGTCTTTGCCAACGCCCTGACTGCCTACGCCCCGGACAAGAAGGTGGGCACCATCGAGGGCACGCCGGTCTACTGGAACGAGTACGCCTACAGTCTGGCCAGTCTCGGCTCCCAGATCGCCAGCTATTCCGGTCAGGATCCCATGGACTGGAACGCCGTCTATGAAGAGGACAGCGGCAAGACCTACGGCGAGCTTTTGCAGGAGAGCGCCGTCCAGAGTCTGATCCAGTACCATGTCATCGAGGCCAAGGCAGCCGAGTACGGCGTGGAATTCGGCGAAGAGGGCGAGACCTTTGTGGAGGATCTGATCGCACAGACCAAGGCCGGTCTGGTGGGCGAGGACGGCACCGACGAGGACTTTGCAGCCGCGCTGAAGGGCTACTACGTGGATCTGGACGTCATGCGCTATCAGGGCAAGATCCAGTATCTCTATGACCACATTGCCGCAGAGCTCTTCGGGGAAGACGGCGAGAAGCTCTCCGACGAGGAAGTGTCCGCCTTCCTGGAGGAGCAGAATTATCTGAACGCCAAGCACATTCTCTTCAAGACCACGGACGACGAGGGCAACGATCTCTCCGACGCCGACAAGCAGGCCAAGCTCCAGCGGGCTCAGGCCGTCGCCGCCGAGCTGCAGGCCATCTCCGATCAGGACGCCCGGGTGACCCGGTTCGACGAGATCATGAACGCCGAGAGCGAGGACCCGGGTCTGGCTTACTACCCCGACGGCTACGTGTTCACCTCCGGCGAGATGTACGAGGAGTTTGAAAACGGCACCGCCGATCTGGATTTCTACGAGGTCTCCGACGTGGTGACAACCGGCGCGGGCTATCACGTGATTCTCCGCCTGCCCATCACCGCCGACTCCGTCATCGACCAGAACACCGACGGCAGCGACATCACGGTGCGCTATGCCGCCGCCAGTCAGGCGCTCTCCGATCTTGCCCAGGGCTGGATCGATGAGGCCGAGGTGAAGTGGGAGCCCGGCTTCGACAGTCTGGATCTGAGCCAGGTTTTCGCCGCCCACGAAGGCGCCGGCGGATTCTTCAAGAAGATCTTCGGATAAAAAATTACAGCACGCTGAAATCCAACAGCGTGCTGTTTTTAGGTTCATATACTAGTGTTCGGGGAACTCGGAAAGAAACTGTAGGGCTGGCGTCCTCGACAGCCCGTGCAGAACGCATCAGAGAAACGTGTTGATTTCGGGCGATTGCGTACCCATTTCCAATTCGCCGTAGTCCCGTTGTCGTCCAACCAATTCCGCCGGGACGTCGAGGACGCCGTCCCCTACAAACTCCAATTTAACAATTCAGAAAAACCGCGCTGCAGACGAACAATCTGCAGCGCGTTATCCTTTATTCGCTTAGAAATCCGCGTTTCCGACGGTTCTGGGATGGAGCTCTACGTCGCGGATGTTGCTGACGCCGGTGAGGTACATGACCATGCGCTCGAAGCCCAGGCCGAAGCCCGCGTGACGGCAGGAGCCGTATTTGCGCAGATCCAGATACCACCAGTAGTCGGTTTCCTTGAGACCCAGCTCGTTCATGCGATTCATCAGCACGTCATAGCGCTCCTCACGCTGGCTGCCGCCGATGATCTCGCCGATGCCGGGCACCAGGCAGTCCGCCGCGGCGACGGTCTTTCCGTCGTCGTTCAGGCGCATATAGAAGGCCTTGATCTCCTTCGGATAGTCGGTGACGAACACCGGGCGGCCGAAGATCTCCTCGGTGAGATAGCGCTCGTGCTCGGTCTGAAGGTCGATGCCCCACTTGACCGGGTAATCGAACTTCTTGCCGCTCTGCTCCAGCTTTTCCACCGCTTCCGTGTAGGTGATGCGGCCAAACTCGTTGTCCACCACGTTGTGCAGACGATCCAGCAGTCCTTTATCCACAAAGGAGTTGAAAAACTGCATCTCGTTGGGGCAGCGCTCCAGCACGGTGTTGATGATATACTTCACCATGCTCTCCATGCACTCCAGATCGTCGTCCAGATCGGCAAAGGCCATCTCAGGCTCGATCATCCAGAACTCGGCGGCGTGGCGCTGGGTGTTGGAGTTTTCGGCGCGGAAGGTGGGGCCGAAGGTATAGACGTCACCGAAGGCCAGGGCGAAGTTCTCCGCGTTCAGCTGGCCGGAGACGGTGAGGTTCGTGCTCTTTCCGAAGAAATCCTTGGAAAAGTCCACCTTGCCGTCCTCGGTGCGGGGCAGGTTCTCCAGATCCAGGGTGGTGACGCGGAACATCTCGCCTGCGCCCTCGGCGTCGGAGCCGGTGATGATGGGGGTGTTCACGTAGACGAAGCCGCGGTTCTGGAAAAACTCATGGACCGCCTGGGCCGCCACGCTGCGGACCCGGAAGGTGGCGTTGAAGAGGTTCGTTCTCGGCCGCAGATGCTGGATGGTTCTGAGGAACTCCACGCTGTGGCGCTTCTTCTGCAGCGGATAGTCCGGCGCGGAAACGCCCTCCACCTGGATCTCGGTGGCCTTCAGTTCGAAGGGCTGCTTGGCCTCCGGCGTCAGGGTCAGCACGCCCTTGACGATGAAGGCGGTGCCCACGTTCTGGCGGGCGATCTCTTCATAATTGCTGAGCTTCTCGCGCTCCATGACGACCTGCAGAGATTTCACGGTGCTGCCGTCGTTGAGCTCGATGAAGCCGAAGTTTTTCATGTCGCGGGTGGTTCTGGCCCAGCCGCAGACGGTGATCTCCTGATCGGAAAAAGCCTGCGCATCGGCAAAAATCTGGGAAATACGGGTTCTTTGCATGTGGACACCTTCTCACTTAAACAATGATGGAAATGGGGGACGGATGATTGACCAGATGGACCACCTGGTGGGCGCCGCCGTCCTCGCCGTCCCGGGTCCAGGCCACCGGCTTTTCAAAGGTGACCGTCAGTTCCCTGGCCTGGAACATGATCACCTGGTCGTTGTCGTAATCTCTGGAGACAATGCGGTGCAGCAGGCGGGAGAAATGCCCTGCGCTCTTGGGTACCGGCACCAGCATTACCTCGAACATACCGTCGGAGAGGCCAACCAGATCGCGGTCCAGCTTCAAAACGCCGCCGGCCACGTTCACGGAGTTGGAGGCGCTTCCATAGAGGAATCTTCCCTCAACGACTCCGCCTTCATACTCCACCTTGGCGTTGTAGGCCTCCAGTCTCGGCAGATAGGCCGCCGCCTGCAGGAAATAGGCCGCGTGACCCAGGGCCTGCTTTTCGTTCTGGGGGGTCTCATAGCTCACCTCAGTGAAGGCGCCGAAGGCCGCCACGTAGGTGAAGTAGTCCTTCTCCTGAAATCCGCCCACGTCAAAGGCGTGGGGCGTGCCCTCCACGATCCGTCTGGCGCAGTCCACCGCGTTTTTCGGCAGCAGGAGCGTGTTGGCCACGTCGTTGGTGGAGCCCATGGGGATATAGCCCAGCGGAGGCGGATCCTGCACCTGCATGAGGCCCGCAACTACTTCGCTCAAGGTGCCGTCGCCGCCGATGCAGGCGATGACGTCAAAATCTTTGGCATACAGCGCCGCGAAGGCCGTGGCGTCCCCTCTCGCCTCGGTGAAAAACACCGTGGTGCGGTAGCCGCCGTTGGACAGCGTCTGCATGACCTCTGCGAAGTCGTGCTTATAGCCGCAGCGTCCCGCCTGCGGGTTGATAATCAGCATTAGTTTCTTTTTCATGGGCTACCCTCTAACAAAAGATAATTACTCCATAAAATGCAAAGAGCATGGCGCAAAGCCATGCCCGTTATTTTGCATGAATCAGCCCAGCGCGTTCAGCTTCTTTGCCATAGCGGACTTCTGGTGCGCGGCCTTATTCTTGTGGATCAGACCCTTGCCGGCGGCGCTGTCAACGGACTTGACGGCGGCCTGGAACGCGGCGTTGGCAGCCTCCTTATCACCGGAGACAACGGCTGCGTCGAACTTCTTCAGAACGGTCTTCATCGCGGACTTCTCAGCCTTGTTCTTGGCGTTCAGAGCCTTGGACTTGATGTCGTTCTTCATCACGGATTTGATGTTCGGCATGTTTCGTAGACACCTCCTCATCGTATTCTGCATTTGTAGATAATATCATCAACCAACTGAAAATGCAAGCTTTTTTTTCATTTCTTCGGTATAAATCTTTCGAGTTGTGGAAAAATGTTATGTGTACCACTGTATCTTGTGGTTTCAGGGAAGGAGAATGCGCTATGATTCCGTTTCCGCGTACTGATTTGGCGGTGGAAGCCCAGACAAGAGCCGCGCCCATGGCCGGTGTTGCGGCCGAGGAACACACGGAACAGGGCTTCCGGGTCGCTACGGTTACTATTTTAAATGAAGAGGCCTCTAAAAAGTTATGTAAACCAATCGGCAGCTATTACACCATCACGCTGGACCCGGTGCTGCGCCGGGAGGACGCCGCCTTTTCCTCCGCTGCTGCGCTGATCTCCCGACTGCTCAAGGAGCTTCGTCCCCTCTCGGACGGAGCTTCCGCCCTTGTGATCGGTTTGGGCAATCGGGCCATTACACCGGACGCCGTCGGGCCGCGGGCTATGGAGTCGGTTTTGGCCACGCGGCACCTGCATCGACAGTTCCCCGGATCCTTTCCGGAGCTTCGCCCGGTCTCCAGCATCGCAGCCGGTGTATTGGGAGACACCGGCGTGGAGTCCGCTACGCTGGTTCAGGCATTGGTGCGGGATCTGCAGCCGGATCTGGTGATTGTTGTGGACGCTCTGGCCTGCGCGGAGTCGGAACGTCTCTGCCGCACCATCCAGCTCACGGACACCGGCATTACGCCCGGTTCCGGCGTTGGTAATGATCGTGCCGCCCTCTCCGAGCAGGCTTTGGGGGTTCCCGTTTTGGCGGTGGGCGTTCCTACGGTCATGGACTTCCCCGGCGCGGAACCCGGTCTTTTCGTGACGCCTCGCAACATTGACTCTGTGGTGTCTGACTTTTCCAAACTCATTGGGTACTCCATCAACCTGGCGCTGCACCCGACCTTGAGCATTTCTGATTTTGATTTGCTGCTCAGTTGATTGTTTCACGTGAAACACTTCCGCCGATGTTTCACGTGAAACAAGAAAGAATCTGGAATTGAACACTTGAAATAATTGACGCATGGTGTTATGATAACCAAAAACGCAAAACAGGAGAAACAGCAATGGCAATTACAATCGCTGTTGCGAACCAAAAAGGCGGCGTCGGCAAGACGACCACCTGCGTGAATCTGACCTGCGCGCTGAAAAAGCGTGGTCGTCGCGTGCTGCTGGTGGACTGTGATCCCCAGGGCAACAGCACCTCCGGCATGGGCGTGGAAAAGCAGATCCGTCCGAACTGCTATGACATGATGATTGAGGGCGCGCCCTCAAGGGAATGCATACAGCATACCAAGTGGGGCGATGTGCTCCCGGCCAATGTCAACCTTTCCGGCTGCTCCGTGGAGCTGGTACAGGTACCGAAACGGGAATTCGTTATGAAAACGGCGCTGTCAGATATTCAGGAGGATTACGACTTCATCCTGATCGACTGCCCGCCGTCCCTGGAGCTGCTGACCATCAACGCCTTGACCGCGGCCAACAGTGTGCTGGTGCCGGTGCAGTGCGAGTACTACGCGCTGGAGGGCATTGCCGACCTGATGCGCACCATCAAGATGTGCAACAAGGGGCCGAATCCGGGCCTGAGCGTACAGGGGATCGTTATGACCATGTACGACGGCAGGACAAAGCTCTCCGATCAGGTGGTCACAGAGGTTCGCAGATTTTTCGGCAAAAAAGTATATAAAACCATGATTCCGCGGAACGTTCGCCTCTCTGAGGCGCCCAGCCACCGGAAACCGGCCATCGCCTATGACCGGGAGTCCAAGGGCGCACGTGCCTACTTACATCTGGCGGACGAGCTCATCAAGCGGGAGAACAAGGCGGCCAAAAAGGCGAAGGAGGCCGCAGGTGAGTGAAATGAGCAAAGAGAAAAAGAGAAGACTGGGCACCGGCCTGGACGCGCTGTTCGGGGAGGATTTGTCACTGGAGGCAGAAACCGAGGAAGCGGTATTCGAGCTGCCGGTCATCAAGATCGAGCCCAGAGAGGATCAGCCCCGCCGCCGGTTCGACGAAGAGGCGCTGGAAGAGTTGGCCGAATCCATCCGACAGCACGGCCTGATCCAGCCCATCACCGTGCGCCCGGAGGAAAACGGGTATTACCAGATCATCGCCGGCGAGCGCCGCTGGAGAGCCGCGAGGCTGGCAGGACTGGAGACCATTCCGGTTCATGTGCTGACGGTGGATGAGCAGAAAGCCATGGAAATGGCCCTGGTGGAGAACCTCCAGCGTGAGGATTTGAACCCCATCGAAGAGGCCATGGGCTACGAAATGCTCCAGCAGACCTACGGCATGACCCAGGAGGCTGTGGCCAGTTCCGTGGGCAGATCCCGCCCGGCCATCGCCAACGCGATCCGGCTGCTGGCCCTTGCGGAACCGGTGCGAAAGTTGGTGGAGAGCGGCGAATTGTCCGCCGGGCACGCCAGAACCCTGCTGCCGCTGATTGATCCGGATGCGCAGCTGAATGTTGCCAAGACGATTCTGGAGAAGAATTTGTCCGTCAGAAGGGCGGAAGCGCTGGTCGATCATCTGCTGAAGGAACCGGAAATGACAGGTTCGGTGCAGCGCAGAACAAGTTCGGTGGACTATCTGGGGGAGTGCGCCAGATCTCTGGAGCAGGCATTGGGCCGAAAGGTCCGGATGACCCAGGGCCGGAAGACCGGGAAAATTGAATTGGAATACTATGACGCGGATGACCGCGAGGCGCTTTTGGAGGCGCTGCAGCAGCTGCCGAAGCGTCAAAAGATGAAACAGGAGAGAGATACATGATCGACATTCGACTGGTAAGAGAGAATCCCGAGCTGGTTCGGGAGAACATGCGGAAAAAGTTCCAGGAGGACAAGCTGCCCCTGGTGGACGAGGTGCTGGAGCTGGACAAGGCCAGCCGCGCGGCCATCAGCGAGGCCTCTGACCTCCGCGCCAAGCGCAACAGCCTGTCCAAGGAGATCGGCAAGCTCATGGGTCAGGCCAAGAAGGATCCCTCCAAAATGGAGGAGGTCGACGCCATCAAGGCCCAGGTCAACGCCCAGGCCGAGCGTCTGGCGGAACTGGAGAAACTGGAGGAGGAGTATCAGGCGAAGATCCGCGACATCATGATGCGGATCCCCCAGATCATCGACCCCTCTGTTCCCATCGGCCCCGATGACAGCTGCAACGTAGAAGTGCAGCGCTTCGGAGAGGCGAAGGTTCCGGATTTCCCGATCCCGTACCACACGGAGATCATGGAGTCTTTTGACGGCATTGATCTGGATGCCGCCCGCCGGGTCTCCGGCAACGGCTTCTATTATCTTATGGGCGACATTGCCCGTCTCCATGAGGCGGTGCTGGCCTACGCCCGCGATTTCATGATCGGCAAGGGCTTTACCTACGTGATCCCGCCGTTTCTGATTCACGGTGCCGTGGTGGAGGGCGTCATGTCCTTCCCGGAGATGGACGCCATGATGTACAAGATCGAGGGCGAGGATCTCTACCTGATCGGCACCTCCGAGCACTCCATGATCGGCCGCTATATTGACCAGATCCTGCCCGAGAGCGCGCTGCCTCAGACCATGACCAGCTACAGCCCCTGCTTCCGGAAGGAGAAGGGAGCCCACGGCATTGAGGAGCGCGGCGTATACCGCATCCATCAGTTCGAGAAGCAGGAGATGGTGGTCGTCTGCAAGCCCGAGGACAGCATGTACTGGTATGAAAAGCTCTGGCAGAACTCCGTGGAGCTGTTCCGGAGCCTGGATATCCCGGTGCGTCAGTTGGAGTGCTGCTCCGGCGATCTGGCGGATCTGAAGGTCAAGAGCTGCGACATTGAGGCCTGGAGCCCCCGCCAGCAGAAGTACTTTGAGGTCTGCTCCTGCTCCAACCTGGGCGACGCCCAGGCCCGCCGCCTGAAGATCCGCGTCAAGGGCAAGGACGGCAAGAAGTACCTGGCCCACACCCTGAACAACACCTGCGTGGCCCCGCCCCGCATGCTGATTGCCTTCCTGGAGAACA